>NZ_JBHVDI010000011.1:0-45513 GCF_042802875.1 Kocuria sp. NPDC057446
CGCCCCGGCCGGCCGGCCGGGGCGTCGTCGTGTCCGGGGACGACCTCCGTGCGGGGAACCCGGACGTGCGCCCCGGGGAGAGTTCCCGACGTCGTCGCGCGGGAGGGACGCCGGTCAGGCGAAGGCGGAGATGCCCGTGATGCCGCGCCCGATGATCAGGGCCTGGACGGTCTCGGTGCCCTCGTAGGTGTGCAGCGCCTCGATGTCGGCGAAGTGCCGGGCCACGCGGTTCTCGATGAGGATGCCGTTGCCGCCCAGCAGGTCCCGGGCGTTGGCCGCGATCGACCGGGCCGTGCGCGTCGAGGTGTACTTCGCCAGCGACGCCTGCTCGGCGGTGAGCCGCCCGGCCTCCTCCCGCTCGGTCATCCGGGCCACGAGCAGCTGGATCTGGGTGAGCTCGCTCAGCATCCGGGCCAGCCGCTCCTGGACGATCTGCGAGGCGGCCAGCGGCCGGCCGAACTGGACGCGCTGGCGCGCGTACTGCACGGCGGTCTCGTAGCAGGCCTGGGCATGGCCCACGGCGCCCCACGCCACGCTGATCCGGGTCGCGAACAGGACGTCGGCGGTGTTCTTGAAGGACCGTGCCGCCGGCAGCGCGTTCGCCTCGGGCACGAAGACGCCGTCGAAGCGCAGGTGCGCCTGGTGGATGGCGCGCAGGGCGAGCTTGCCGCGGATGGTCGTGCCGGTGTACCCCTCGCTCTCCTGGGGGACCACGAAGCCCCGGACCTGGCCGTCCTCGTCGGAGCGGGCCCACACCACGGTGATCCCGCCCATCGAGCCGTTGCCGATCCACTTCTTCTCCCCGTTGAGCAGCCAGCCGCCGTCCACCGGGGTGGCCCGGGTCTCGAGGCTCACGGAGTCCGAGCCGTGGGTGGGCTCCGTGAGGGCGAACGCGCCGAGCAGCTTTCCCGTGGCCATCCGCGGCAGCCAGCGCTCCCGCTGCTCCGCGGAGCCGCACATGGCGATGGAGCGCATGGCGAGCCCGCCCTGGACGCCGGCCACGGTGGCGATGGACCCGTCGCCGCGGGAGAGCTCCATGCTGACCAGTCCCGCGGCGGTCTTGGACATCTCCTCGTGACCGTCCACGGCCACACCGTCGCGCAGCAGGTCGAGCTCGCCGAGCCGGCGGACGAGGTCGAGGGAGTACTCGGAGCGGTCCCAGTGCTCGCCGATGACGGGCAGCAGGTCCTCCTGGACGAACCGGCGGGCACGCATCCAGTGCACCCGGTCGGTGTCGGAGACCCCCTCGAAGGCGCCGGCGGCGTCGGTGTCGAGGGCCTCGTCGAGGACGTAGTCGGGCTCCACGGTGCCGGCGGGGAACAGGTTCGCGCCGGTCTCAGGGGTGGCGGTCATGGAAGGGTCCTTCGTTCGGTGGGCGGGCGGGGATCGGGGACGGGGTCAGTCCTGGTGGAAGCGGCGGCCGAGCACGCGCTCCGAGGCGCCCGTGCGGTCGAGGTACGGGGTGATCCCGCCCAGGTGGAAGGGATAGTTGGCGCCGAGGACCATGCACAGGTCCACGTCCTCGGGCCCGGCGACGACGCCCTCGGCCAGCATCGTGCCGATCTCCTCGGCCAGGGCGTCCTGCACCCGCACCAGCAGCTCCCCGGGCGAGGCGGGGGCGTCCGGGGTGCCGGCGGGGCGCTCCGCCCGGGTCCGCTCGAGCAGCCGGGCGGCGTCCGCGGCGAGGTAGCCGTCCGCACCCGTCTCCGGGGCGTGCTCGGTGGGCAGCACGTGGGTCAGACCCGCCTCGACCACCGCGTCCATCCACGGGGACCGCGCGAACCGCTCGGGATAGGCCCGGTGCATGGTCCCGTCCACGTGGTGCAGCACGGCGGGGCCCACGAAGTCGAGCAGCCGCAGCGGCGTCATGGGCAGGCCCATCGGATCGGGGGCGTGGTCGGCCGCCGCCACGTCCGTGCCGGCGTCGATCGCCTGGACGACCACGTCGAACAGCCGGGTCAGCACGCGGTTGACCACGAAGCCGGGCGCGTCCTGCACGCGCACCGCCGTGCGGCGCAGGGCGGCGGCGAGCTCGAAGGCGGTCGCCAGGGCGGTGTCGCCGGTCCGCCGCCCGGCGACGATCTCCAGGAGCGGGGTGACCTCCACGGGGTTGAAGACGTGGAAGCCGACCACCCGTTCCGGGTGCCGCAGGCCCTCGGCCATGGCGGTGACGGACAGGGAGCTCGTGTTGGTCGCGAGGATCGCGTCCGGGCGCACGACCTGCTCCCACTGGGCGAAGACCTGCTTCTTCACGTCGAGGTCCTCGAAGACGGCCTCGATCACGAAGTCCGCGTCGGCGAGGTCCTCCGGGCCGGCCGCCGCCGTGACGAGGGCCCCGAGCTGCTCGGCCTGCTCCGGACTGATCCTGCCCCTGGCCGCCTGGGCGGCGAAGCGCTCCCGGGTCCGGGCCACGCCGGCGGCGAGCCGGTCGTCGTCGAGGTCGGTCATGACCACGGGGATCCGGGCGCCGCTCGCGATCAGCGAGGCGAGCTGGCCGGCCATCAGGCCCGCGCCGATCACGGCGGCCTTGCGCAGGGGCACGGGTTCGGCGGCGGGCACGTCCGCGGCCTGCCGGGACCGCGCCGAGACGAGCTCGAACGCGTAGAGGGAGGCCTTGGCCACGTCCCCGCGGACCAGTTCGGCGAAGGCGGCCACGGCCTTCGTCCCGTTCTCGGTGCGGGTCTCGGTCCGGGCGTCGGCCACAAGATCGATGGCCACGAGCGGGGCCGGGGCCGCGCCGTGCCAGGTGCGCTCGGCCCGGTCCCGGGCCTGCTCCACGGCCTCGGCCCACTGCTGCTCCCCGGTGTCGCCGGGCGTGCCGGCACGGCGGCGGGCCTCCCCCGCGTCGAGCGCGGTGAGCCGGCCGGCGACCCACTGCTGCCAGGCGGTCTCCCACTCCCCGGTCCCCGGGGCGGCGTCGAGCACCACGTCCACGAGGCCGAGCTCGAGGGCCTCGGCCGCCTTGACGTGGCGCCCCTTCAGGGAGTCGAAGACGATGACCCGCAGCGCCGCGGCCGGGCCGATCAGGTGCGGGAGCAGGTGCACGCCGCCCCAGCCCGGGAAGAAGCCGAGCCGGCACTCCGGCAGCCCGAGCGGTCCGGTGCGCGGATGGGCCGCCCGGTAGTCCGTGTGCAGGGCGAGCTCGAGCCCTCCGCCCAGCGCCTGCCCGGTGAGCAGCGAGAACGTGGGCACGCTCGCGTCGGCCAGGACGCCGAAGGCCTCGTGACCGAGTCCGACGTACCGGTCGGAGACGCCGCTGAGCTGGGCGTGGCGGATCTCCTTGAGATTGGCCCCCGCCCCGAAGGACCGGGTGTTGCCGGTGACCACGATGGCCTCGACGGCCGACTGGTCGATCGAGCCCAGGGCCTCGCGGAGCTGCTCGAGGGCCTCGGAGCCCCAGATGACCAGCCCGCCCGGCGGGGTGGAGTCCAGCCGGACCAGGGCGACGGGGGCGGACCGGCCGGGCAGGACCAGCTGCTCGACGTCCACCGTGACGGTGGAGGGGAAGGAGGGGGCGGGCGCGGTGGGTGCCATGGGCGGACTCCTGACGGGTCGTGTGATCGACACCACTCTGACTGATACGGAGTCTCAGGTCAAGGTATTGAGTCTCAGTGTCGCAGTGCGGCGTCCGGCTCCGGGGCGTCCAGGCCGTATTCTGGCTGGTGATGATCGACGTGCTGCCCCCAGAGACCGAACGCCTCGCGTTCCGCCGCTTCGACGCCGCGGACCTCGACCCGATGCACTCCTACCAGAGCCGCGAGGACTACGCGCAGTACGCGTGGCGGGGCCCGCGCACGCGCGAGGAGTGCGAGCGGGCCCTGGCCGAGAACAGCGGGATGCGGCCCTGGGGCCGGGACGGCGACTCCGTCCGCTTCGCCGTCTCCCCCCGGGGCTCGCGGGAGCTCGTGGGCGAGATCGTGCTGACCCTCACGGACGCGACGGCCGCGCAGGTCGAGATCGGCTGGGTGGTCCACCCCGACCACGCGGGCCGGGGCATCGCCTCCGAGGCCGCCCGGGCCGCGATCGAGTTCGCGTTCGCCGAGCTGGGCGCGCACCGGGTGTGCGCCAGCCTGGACGCGCTCAACGTGAGCTCGGCCAAGGTCTGCGAGCGCATCGGCATGCGCCTGGAGGCGACCCTGCGCGAGAGCCACCACCAGCTGGGCGAGTGGCGCGACGAGCTGGTCTACGCGATCCTCGCCCACGAGGTCTGAGCCCTCACCCCAGGGCGTCCCGCACGGACGCCAGGATCTCCTCCGTGTCCGCACCGGGGTCCAGGACGGTGACGACGACGGCGGGGCGCGTCCCGCCGTCGACCGGCCGCGCCGCGCCGTCCGGGCGGCCGTCCTCGTAGCCGGCCACGAGCGTGCGCGCCAGGCGCTCGAGCTGCGCCGCGAGCTCGGCCGAGGGGTCGGTGTCCGGGGCGCGCAGCCAGGCCCGCAGGGCGGCGTTGTGCACCGCCACCGCGGCGGCGGACAGGGCCGTGGCCAGCGTGGTCCGGCCCGGCGAGTCGGGCAGCGCGGAGCGCAGGTAGCGCTGCAGGACCCGCTCGTAGCGGTGGGACGTGATGAGCTCCCGGTCCCGCAGCTGCGGGACCTGGCGGAGCAGGGCGTTGCGGGCCAGGGCCCGCTCCCGGTGGTCGAGGTGGTGGCGGAAGACCAGGAGCACGCCGTCCCGCAGCGCGAGGGCCGGGTCGGCGCCCGGGTCCTCGCCCGCCCGGGCCAGCTGCTGCTCGAGGCGCTCGAGGTTCGCCGCGTGGTCCGCGAAGACGATGTCCTCCTTGGACCCGTACTTGCGGAAGAACGTGGCCCGGCTGATGCCCGCGGCGAGCGCGAGCCGGTCCACGGTCGTGGCGTCCCAGCCCTGCTCCGCGAGCAGCCGGATCGAGCCGGTGACGACGTCCGGGGCCGCCCGGGGGGTCTCGGTCATGGGTGCCTCCTCGCTGACGATGGTAGTCCGGCGGCCCGCCGGACTGCCCGCACGCCCCGGGCGGCGAGGGGACCTCAGCCCGTGGCGCGGTCGGCGTTGGCGTGGATCGCGTCGCGGACGTACCGGGCCAGCCCGGGCTCCAGGTCCTCGTAGGTCTTCGTGAACCGCGGGTCCGCCACGTACATGTCCCCCAGGGCCCGGTGGAACTCGGGCGAGAGGTCGTAGAAGCGTTCGTGGATCTGGCGCCGGGCGGCCTCCGCGGCATCCATCGCCTCGGCCGAGTCCGCGGGGAGCCCCGCGCGCTTGACCGCGACGAAGCGCTCGTTGATCGCCGTGGTCTCGGCGGCGATCCGCCGCCAGTCCTCCCGGTCGTATCCGGCCGCGCGCCGGCGGGACTGCTCCCACGCGTCGGTGCCGCCCCAGCGGCGCTCGGCCTCGGCCGCGTACTCGTCGCTGAAGCCCTCCCCGAAGAGCTCGCGGCGCTCCTCCGGGGTCAGGTCGATTCCGGTCATTTCCTTCTCCAGTGCTCGGTCGATCGCGGCGACGAGGTCGGCCAGCTCGGCCTGTCTCGCCAGGACGGACTCGCGCTGCCGGCGCAGGTGCGCCAGCACGGCCCCGGGGTCCTCCGCGGCCAGCAGCTCCTCGATCCGCTCGAGGGGGAAGCCGAGCCGGCGGTAGACCACCACGTGCCGCAGCCGGAGCAGGTCGTCCCCCGTGTAGAGGCGGTATCCGCCCGCCGAGCGTTCGCTCGGGCGCAGCAGGCCGACGTCGTCGTAGTGGTGCAGCGTGCGCACGGTGACGCCGAAGCGCTCCGCGACCTGTCCCACGGTGAGCTTCTCGTCCGCCGTTCCGGGCCGCTGTCCGTCCATGTCCTCCACTCTGGGCCCTCCCGCCGCGTGAGGGTCAAGCCCCTCAGCGCCGGGGCCGGGCGCCGAGGAACACCGCCCCGGCGGCGCACAGCACGGCGAGCACGGCGAAGGAGAGCACCGAGGAGGTGCCCCCGCTGAGCAGGGAGCCCACGAGGGCGACGACCCACACGAGCACGAGCAGCCACAGCAGTCCGGCGGTGCGCCTGGGGCTCTGCACCGCGCTCAGCCCCCGAAGGGCAGGACGGGCAGGCCGGGGACGTCGACCCGGACGGCGAACAGGGAGCCGGCGGCGGGGTCCTCGTCCGCGGCGAGGTTCTCCCGGGACGTGGTGATGTAGAGGGTCCGCAGGTCCTCCCCGCCCAGGCAGCACGCCGTGGTCTGGCGCGCGCCGACCTCCACGACCGTGTCCAGGGCGCCGTCGGCCGTGTAGCGGTGCACCTGCCCGGCGCCGTGCAGCGCCACCCAGACCGCGCCCTCGGCGTCGACGGTCAGCCCGTCGGGGTGGACGTCCCCCTCCGCGAGCTCGGGCACCACGAAGGTGCGGCGCCCGTGCAGTCCCGCGTCCGGGGACCAGTCGAGGACGTCGACCTTCCCGGTGGGCGTGTCGTTGTAGTAGGCCAGCGTGCCGTCCGGGGACCATGCGATGCCGTTGGAGACGGTGACGCCCTCCAGGACCGGCTCCCAGCGCAGGTCCGGGTGCACGCGGTAGAGCGTGGCCGCCCCCTCGGTCCCGTCCCAGGCCATGGAGCCGACGTAGAAGGAGCCGTCCGGGCCGGCCCCGCCCTCGTTCATCCGGAGCGCCCCGGGCTCCCAGAGCTGCTCGGCCGGGTGGACGGTGCCGTCCGGGTCCTCGAGGGCCACGCCGGTCTCCAGCGCGAGCACCGCTCCCCCGGTCGCGCGCGGGCGCACGCAGGCCACGACGTCCCCGACGTGCTTGCGGAGCACCTCGCCGTCCGCGCCGAGGGACAGCACGTCCCCCGCGAGCATGTCGACCCACCGCAGCCCGCCCCAGGACTCCGACCAGCACGGCCCCTCGCCGTGGTAGGTGACGGAGTCGGTGATCCGCTCGGCGCGCAGCCGCCGCGCCGGCAGCGCCGTGGTGGGGATCCGGTCCCGGTCGTAGGTGATCTCGGTGTAGCCGTGCGGCGCGGGCCGCCCGTCCCGGTCGAGGTTCACGAAGACGATCTTGTCGATGCTCAGGATGAGGTCTCGGGTGATCATGTTGCGCACCTGGGCGCGCATGGTCAGGGACGTGCGGCCGAACCCGGTGGCGGTCAGGCCCATCTCGATGATGTCGCCCTGCTCGGCGGAGCTCACGAAGTTGATCTCCGACATGTACTTCGTCACCGCGCGCCGGTTACCGAGCTGGACGATCGCGTAGATCGCCGCCTCCTCGTCGATCCAGCGGAGCAGGCTGCCGCCGAACAGGGTGCCGTTGGCGTTGAGGTCCTCCGGCTTGACCCACTTGCGGGTGCGGAAGGAGATGTCCTGGGTCGTCATGCCCCCACGATACCGAGGGCGCCCCGCGTGCCGGCGGCTACAGCTCCACGGTCCCGCGGACCACCGGGCTGACGTGGCCGCCGATCCAGACGGTCTCCGCGTCCCGCTCCACCAGCACGCGCCCGGTGCGCCCGAGCACCGTGCCCTGGGCCGCGACGTAGTGGTCCGGGGCCCAGCCGTGGTCGGTCAGCCACCGGGCCAGGCCCGCGTTGAGGCTGCCCGTGACCGGGTCCTCCACGACCCAGTCCCCCACGAACGCCCGCACCTCGACCGCGCACTCGGCGCCCTCGGGGTGGGCGCCCACCACGCCGAGCTTGAGCCCGGCCATGGCGGACCAGTCCGCACGGACGCCCAGGACGGTGCCGGCGTCGGCGACGCGCACCCCGATCCAACCGGGGCCGTTGTCCAGCCAGGACACGTCGAGCAGCGCGGACGGGTCCAGCCGCAGGGACCGCGCCACCCGGTCCAGCAGCGCGGGCTCCGCCACGGGCTCGTAGCGCATCAGGGGCGGGGCGGCGAACGAGAGCCGGCCCTCGCGGCGCCGGACGGTCACCAGCCCGACCCCGCACTCCTGGACGACGTCCGCTCCCGCGGGCTCCCCGCCGAGGGCGAGCCAGGCGGACGCCGTCCCGAGCGTGGGGTGACCCGCGAAGGGCAGCTCCCCGCCGGGGGTGAAGATCCGCACCCGGTAGTCGGCGCCGGGGACCGTGGGCTCGAGCAGGAACGTGGTCTCCGACAGGTTGGTCCAGCGGGCGAAGCGCGCCATCGTGTCCTCGTCGAGGGCGTCGGCCCCGTGCACGACGGCGAGCGGGTTGCCGCCCAGCGGCGCCGGCGAGAAGACGTCCACCCAGCTGATCGCGTGGCTCGTCATGGTCTCAGAGCACCGGTCCGCGCGTGCTCCGGCGGGCGGGCCGGGTCCGTGCCGCGTCCCGCCGGCCCCGGCCGGCGGGCCCGCCGCGGGCGGCCGCCCGGTCCGCGCGCAGCCTGCGCACCACCAAGCCGACCAGGACGGAGCCCACGGTGCTCAGCACCAGGGGCAGCACCGCGCTGCGCTGCTCGCTGTTGTCGTACACGGCCGGGCCTCCTGCCGGTGGGCGACGCGGGGCGTCGTCGGGTTCGGTGCCAGGAATCCTACGCACCCTCCGGCTCCTCCGGCCACACCCCGGAGCTGCCGCGGCGGTGGCTGCCGAGCAGGTGCGTGTCGACGATCCCGACCGCCTCCATGAGCGCGTGCATCGTGGTCGGCCCCACGAAGCGGAAGCCGCGCGCCCGCAGGGCCCGGGACAGGGCCTCGGACTCCGGGGACCGGGTCGGGACCTCCTCCGCCGTGCGCGGCCGCGGGGTCCGCGACGGGCGGAACGACCACACGAGCTCGGCCAGTCCTCCCTCGGGGCGCAGGGCCACGGTGGCGCGGGCGTTGCCGACCGCGGCCTCGATCTTGCCCCGGTGGCGCACGATCCCGGCGTCGCCCAGGAGCCGGTCCACGTCCTCCGGGCCGAACCCGGCGACGGTGTCCGGGTCGAAGTCGGCGAAGGCCGCCCGGAAGGCGGGCCGCTTGCGCAGGATCGTGGCCCAGGACAGCCCGGACTGGAAGCCCTCGAGGCAGATCCGTTCGTAGAGCCCCCGCTCGTCCCGCACGGGGACGCCCCACTCCGTGTCGTAGTACTCGCGCAGGAGGGGATCCGTGGCGGCCCAGACGGGGCGGACGAGCCCGTCCTCGCCGAGGACGAGTCCGGTCGAGGGATCGGGCAGGGAGCTCATGCCGAGCATCGAACCACACCGAGGGGCTCCGACACACCCGGGGCGAGTACCCCCTGGGGTATAGGATGGCGGGCATGCACCCGACGAACCCCGCCGTGGACCGGCGCGCCCTGCAGCGGAAGGTCGTCCGCGTCCTGGCCCTCGGCCAGATCCTCGGCGGGCTGGGCGTCGGCGCCACCCTGGCCCTCGGCGCCCTGCTCGTCACCGAGGTCTCCGGCTCCTCCGCCTGGTCCGGCATGGCCGCGACCATGAACACCCTCGGCGCGGCCCTGCTCGCCGTCCCCCTCGCGCGGCTCGCCCAGGCCCGCGGCCGGCGGATCTCCCTGAGCACCGGGGCGTTCACCGCCATGGCGGGCGCGTCGACCACGATCGGCGCCGCCGTCCTCTCGAGCTTCCCCGTCCTGCTGCTGGGCCTGGCCCTGCTCGGCGCCGGCTCGGCGCTCAACCTCCAGTCCCGGTTCGCGGCGACCGACCTGGCCGCGGACGAAACCCGCGCCCGGGACCTCTCCCTGGTGGTCTGGTCCACGACGATCGGCGCGGTGCTCGGCCCCAACCTCTTCGAGCCGGGCGAGCTGCTCGGGCGGGCCCTGGGCCTGCCGGCGCTGACGGGCGGATTCGTCATCGCCCTCGTGGCGCAGGCCATCGGGGCCCTGGTCTACCTCACGGCGCTGCGGCCGGACCCCCTGCTGCTGGCCGTGGCCGACGGCGAGGCCGCGGGCAGGGGCAAGCCCTCCCCCGCGGGCGGGCTGGCCGTGCTGCGGGCCTCGTCGCCCGCCCGCCGTGCCGTGCTCACCGTGGCGCTGAGCCACGCGGTCATGGTGGCGCTGATGTCCATGACACCCGTGCACCTCACCCTGCACGGCGCGTCGCTGAGCGTGGTGGGCCTGACCATCAGCCTGCACGTGGCCGGGATGTACGCCCTCGCCCCCGTGTTCGGCTGGCTCGCGGACCGGGCCGGACGCCGCGCCACCGTCCTGCTCGGCCAGGCCCTGTTCGTGCTGGCCCTGGTGCTGTCCTGGTTCGGCTCGACGTCCCCGGTGCTGGTGACGGTCGGGCTGGTCCTGCTCGGGCTCGGCTGGTCCGCGTCCACGGTGGCGGGCTCCACGCTCGTGGCCGAGGCCGTCGCGCCGGCCGAGCGGCCGAAGCTGCAGGGGGTCTCGGACCTGTTCATGAACCTCGCCGGCGCGACCGGCGGCGCGCTCGCCGGACCGGTGCTGGCGCTGATCGGCTTCGACGGGCTCAGTGCGGCGCTGCTCGTGCTCGTCGCGGTCGTGGTGCTCTCACACGGCGGCCGGGCCCAGCGGGATGCGGGCGCCGACGCGCCAGCCGCCGTCCGCCGGTCCCGCCACTAGCCCCCCGTCGAGCAGCTGGACGCGCTCGCGCAGCACGGCCGGCCCGAACCCCGGGGCCGGGAGGCCGGGCCCGGCCCGAACGGACCCGGCGCCAGCACAGCGGCCGCGCGCACCGCGACGATCCCGGCGGCGAACGCCAGGAGCACGGCCCCTGCCGCGGCCCCGGCCACGAGGCGGCGGGCCGTGTCCACCGGCACGGACGTGCCCAGCGCCCGCAGCCGGTCCGCGATCCGCAGGTCCGCCAGGAGCCGGAGACGGCGGCGGGCCGGCGGGGCGGGCGTCCGCCGCCGCACCGGGCCGGTCGACCGGCTCGTCGGGCTCGCGGTCGCGCTGGCCGTCACGAGAGCCTGCTGCGCGTCCCGGACCGCTCCCGGCGCAGCCCGAGCGCGTTGAACAGGAGCACGACCGTGCCCGCGAGGGCGACGACCACGCCCGTGGTGCACAGCCAGCCCACGGGGAACCCGCTCAGCTGCTCGTCGAGGAACGTCGCGTGGGCCGTCATGGCCAGGAACAGCAGCACGGCCGGCGCCACGGAGCGCGGGCGGGACAGCGGGGTCGCGGCGGCCACGAGCGGCAGGAGCACCCCGGCGACCACCAGCGCGCCCACGAGGAGGGACCACAGCCCGACCGGGACGGTGCTGGTGCCCCGGCCCTGGAGGAGGATCGCGGTCAGGGCGGCGGCGCTCAGGACGGCCACGGTGACGAGGACCAGTCGGACGTGGTTCTGGGTGAGGGTCGGCACGGTGGGCGCTCCTGGCGGTCGAGGATCTGATGAGCGGTGGGGTCGGGGCGGGCGGCCGGAACGGCGGCCGGGTCACACCATGGCGACGAGCGCGGCGGTCGCGACGGCGACGACGACCACGAGCACCTGGCGGCCGGCGCCGCAGGACCTCCACCGGCCGCGGAGGAGCAGCGCCGCGCCGGCCTCCACGGGTCCCTCCGCCATCCGCCCGGTGGCCGGGGCCCAGCCCTGGGACAGCACCGTGAGGTAGCTGCGCACCAGGCCGTTCCGGCGGGCGGTGAGGTCGGCCGTGAGGGGGAGCAGGCGGCTCAGGCGATGGCCAGGTTGCGGGCCTTCTTGGACGGGTACCAGCGGATGGTGCCGACGACCGCGCCGCCGATGCCGATGCCGATGCCGAAGCCGAACATCGCGGCCACGAGGGTCAGCGCCCAGCCGCCGACCTCGACCGCGGCGACGATCTGGCTCGCGGACGCGGCGGAGATGCCGAGGGAGCCGGCGACCCAGGCGATGCCGACACCGCCGAGGACGAGGCCGAGGACGGCGACGGAGGCGACGGCCGAGACGGGCAGGACCGTGCGGACGGCGGGGGTGCGGGGGGCGGTCATGACGAGCTCCTCTGTTCCCGAGGTTTCTGGGGGGTGCATCAACCGGCGGGTTCCCCGGGTGATGGCTCAGAATCTACGAGAGCCGGGAGGCCGCGGCCATCGGCCGAAGGGATGGTTGCGGACCGGCCGGAGGATGCCGCCGGCCGGTCCGCAAGGAGGTCACCGCAGGATGGGCAGCTGCAGCGGGTAGCGGTACACCTCGCCCTTGTTGGCCTTGAGCACGGCCAGGACGTGGCACACCACGAGCAGCACCGCGGCGAGGATCCACAGCACGATCGCCACGGGGATGAGGATCACGGTGACCACGCACACCCACGCCGCCGCGTTGAGCAGCCACATGGACACGTTGAAGTTGAAGGACCCGGCGGAGGTGGCCCGCAGGAACGCGTTCCTGTCCCGGTGCACCAGCCACACGAGCAGGGGCCCCACGAAGCCCAGCCAGCCGACGGAGATCAGCGCGCCGATCAGTCCGGACAGGTGGGTGAGGACCGCGATGGTGCGGTCGTCGCCCTGGGCCCGGTACTGCGGCGGTGGAGCTGACGGTGGAAGGTAGGACATCGGGTTCTCCTGGTCGGCAGAGACGGAACCGGTCGCGGCACCCGGTGCCCGGGCGCCGGACCGGCGCGGTGCTGCCAGCGTATCGGGGCGGTGCCGGGGCCCGGTATGGGGGAAGACCGCACATGACGGCGGCGGTTCCCCGCCCTGGTCTACGATTCTGGGCAGACCGTTCCCGGCCCGCCTTTCGCGGGCCTCTGCCCGAGGGAGGCCCGTGGCCCCGCAGCTGCGCCCCAACAAGTACGCCTACCGAGCCATCGTGCTCGCCGGCCTCGCCGCGGTGAAGCTCTTCCGCGTGCCCCTGCTGGCCTCGGGCGAGGAGCACCTGCCCACCGACCAGGTGGTGCACGGCCTGGACCGTGAGATCCGCCCGGGCCGGGGCGCCGTCGTGGCGGTGACCCACTTCGGGTACCTCGACTTCGTCTTCGCGCAGCTGGTGGTCTGGCGCCGGCTGCGCGCCCACTCCCGCTTCCTCATCACCCGCAAGCACACCGGCAGCGCCCTCGTCACGGCGGTGTGCCGGCTGTGCGACCACGTCGTCGTCGACCGCGCCGACGGCGCCCCGGCCTACGCCGAGGCCGCGGCGAAGCTGGCGCGCGGCGAGTTCCTCGCCGTGTTCCCGGAGGGCGGGGTCAGCCGCAGCTGGACCGTGCGCCCGCTGCGCACCGGCGCCGTGCGCATGGCCGCCGAGACCGGCGCCCCCGTCATCCCGGTGTCCGTGTGGGGCGGCCACCGGATGCTCACCCGCGGGCGCGGGCGGATCCGGCTGCGCGACGTGTGGCGCACCCCGGTGCGCGTGCACGTCGGCCCGCTGCTGCGGGTGGCCCCCGGCGAGGACGTCCGGGCGGCGAGCGCCCGGCTGCGCGCGGCGCTGCAGGACGGGATCGACCGCTGCATCGACAGCTATCCCGTCACCCCGGAGCCCGGCGCGTGGTGGATGCCGGCGCACCTGGGCGGGACCGCGATCACGGTGCAGGAGCAGATCGAGGCCGACGCCCGGGAGCGGGAGGCCTACAAGCGGACCGGCTGAACCCGGCGCGCGGCCCGGGGCCGCCCGGGTTCAGCGGAATCCGGCGCGCAGCACCAGCTCGAGCTCGAACCGGCTCTTGGGGTCGTTGAGGGCGTCCCCGAAGACCTCCCGGAGCTGGTTCACCCGGTAGCCCACCGTCTGCTCGTGGATGTTCAGCTCCGCGGCCATCGCCGCGCGCTGCCCGTGGTGCTCGAGCCAGCACAGCAGGGTCGCGGACAGCCGCTCCCGCTGCCCGGGCCTGAGGTCCTCCAGCGGGGCCAGGCACTGCGCGGCGAGGTCCTCGACCACGCTGCGCTCGCTGTGCAGGACGAGCTCCATGAGGTGCTCCGAGACCCACAGCGGTCCCGGGTCGGCCGGTCCCTCCCGCTGCAGCAGGTCCCGGGTCAGCACGGCCAGGCGCAGGGAGTCGGGGGCCGCGTACCAGGGCCGCCCGGGGCCGATCACCGCACCCCGCCCGGTGAGCGCGCGCGCCAGCTCCCGGCGCCCGGTCGCCGAGGACGGCTCGGGCACCACCGCCACGACGTCACCCGGCCGGGACGTGAGCAGGGTCCGCTCCCCGAGGCGGGAGCGCAGGCCCACCCGCCGGTCGGCGGCCACGGTCACCACCACCACCCGGTCGGGCACCGGCCAGCCCGCGGCGGCGGCGGCGGTGCGCACGGCGTCCTCCGCCACGTGGCCGCGCACGATCATGTCCGCGAGGGCGTCCAGCAGCCGGTCCCGCTCCCCCGCCCGCTCCGACTGCTCCAGGGCGTAGCCCTCGGCGCTGGCCGCGGAGAGCTCTTCGATGTAGGCGAAGACGGACTCGGCGAGACCGATGAGCACGGACGCCTCGAACCCGGCGTCCATGGCCACGCGGGAGAGCGAGCGCAGCGTGGTGCGCGCCCCGGAGCGGTAGGCCGCGAAGAGGGCGTCCATCGGACGGCCCTCCCGCACCTCACCGCGGCCGAGCCCCTCGTAGACCCGCCGGTCGTCGCCCATCAGCGCCGGCTGGTGGGTGCCGGGCAGCTGCAGGAACCGGGTGAGGGCCACCTCGACGCCGCGCCGGATGCTGTCGCCGAACAGGCCCTCCAGGGGCCGGGCGTAGACGGGGACGTCGACCCGCACGGCGTCCAGCAGCTCCTCCGTCACCGCGGGCAGGTGCGGGACGAGGAGAGGGGTGAGCGTCGGCGGCAGGGAGGTCCACGGCAGCTCCCGGTCCGCCCGGTCCGCCCGCGGCGTGTGCTCCGTGGTGTGGTCCGTCCGCTCCACGATCCCCCTCTTTCATGTCGACACCACAATTTCACTGCTGAAAGAGTACGCGACGGGACGAGAACCGCCGTCCGATTTGGGGCACAGTTATTACGTGCCCCAACTGCGACTGTTCACCCGCCTGGCTTCGGCCTTCACCACCCCGCGCTCCCCCGAGGACTTCCTGCGGCTCATCGATCCCCTGGCCAGCGCCCGCCAGCTCCGCGGCCTGGTGACCTCCGTGGTGCCCGAGACCGCGGACTCGGTGACGATCCGCTTCCGTCCCGGCCGCGGCTGGAACGCGCACGAGGCCGGCCAGTGGGCCCGCATCGGGGTGGAGATCGACGGCGTGCGGCACTGGCGCTCCTACTCCCTCAGCACCGGCGCCGGCCAGGACCCGGCCATCACGGTGACGGCGATGGGCAAGGTCTCCACCGCCCTCGTCCGGGGCACCCGGCCCGGCGACGTCCTGTTCCTCGCCCCGCCCGAGGGCGACTTCGTCCTCCCCGCGAGCCCGCGCCCGCTGCTGATGCTCACCGCAGGCAGCGGCCTGACACCGGTCATGTCCATGATCCGCACCCTCGTGCCCCGCCGCGCGGACGCCGACCTGGTGCTCGTCCACTCCTCGCGCTCCCCGGAGGAGTCCCTGTTCCGCGAGGAGCTGCTGGAGCTCACCGACCAGTTCCCCGGCTTCCGCCTCGTCCAGTGGTTCACCGGCGAGCGCGGACGCCGCCTCGACCTCGCGGCCACCGCCGACCTCGACGCCGCGTGCCCCGACTGGCGCGACCGCGCCGCCTACGCCTGCGGTCCCGCCGACTTCCTCGACGCCGCCGAGGCGCTCTGGCAGCGGGAGGAGGGCGAGCTGCGCGTCGAGCGGTTCGCCGCCGTGGTCGCCCCCGGCTCCGGCGGGGAGGGCGGGCGCGTGACGTTCGAGAAGTCCGACAAGGAGGTCGAGGCCGGCAGCGGCACGACGCTCCTGGCCGCCGGGGAGGACGCCGGCCTCATGATGCGCAGCGGCTGCCGCATGGGCATCTGCCACGCCTGCGTGACCCCGCTGCTCTCCGGGCAGGTCCGTGACACCCGCACCGGCGAGGTCCACGGCGAGCCCGGCCATCTCGTCCAGACCTGCGTGTCCACCGCCGCCGGTCCCGTCAGCCTCGACGCCTGACCCGAAACTTCCAGCACGTGCTCCCTGACCCCGTTCCCGAAGGACAGACCCCATGACCATCGTCACCCCGTTCCTGCTCGACTCGAGCCGGCCCGCCGAGTCGGCCAAGCCCTCCGCCGCCGCCCACCTCTCCGACGCGCAGATCGAGGAGCTGGGCCGCGAGCTCGACGCGATCCGCGAGTCCGTGATCGCCACCCGCGGGGCCAAGGACGCGGCCTACATCCGCCGCGTCATCGCCACGCAGCGCTCCCTCGAGCTGGCCGGGCGCGCCACGCTGCTGTTCGCCAAGCACAAGCCCGCCTGGATCGCGGGCACCGGCATGCTGACCGTCGCCAAGATCCTGGAGAACATGGAGATCGGTCACAACGTGCTGCACGGGCAGTGGGACTGGATGCGCGACCCCGACATCCACTCCACCACCTGGGAGTGGGACTTCGTCACCCCGTCCAGGGCCTGGCAGCACACCCACAACGACCTGCACCACACCTGGACCAACGTGGTGGGCAAGGACCGGGACGTCGGGTACACCATCCTGCGCATGGACGAGGACCAGGAGTGGACGCCCCGGAACCTCGGCAACCCGCTCTACAACGCCCTGCTCGCCCCGGTCTTCGAGTGGGGGATCGCGATCTACGACCTCGAGCTCGACGAGTACCGCGAGGGCCGCAAGCCGAAGGCGGAGCTCATGCGCGGTGTCAAGGCGCTGGGCGCCAAGTTCCTCAAGCAGGCGGCGAAGGACTACGCGGCCACCCCCGCCGCCGCGACCCTGACCGGTTCCGGGAAGCAGGCCCTGGCCGCGACCCTGACCGCCAACGCCGTCCGCAACGTCTGGGCGCACGCCGTGATCTTCTGCGGCCACTTCCCCGCCGGGGCGGACACCTTCACCGAGGCGCAGATCGAGGGCGAGACCCGCGGCGACTGGTACGTGCGGCAGATGATCGGCTCCGCCAACATCTCCGGGTCGAAGCTGATGCACCTCATGACCGGCAACCTGTCCTTCCAGATCGAGCACCACCTGTTCCCGGACCTGCCCTCGAACCGCTACGCCGAGGTCGCCGTGAAGGTGCGCGAGATCTGCGAGCGCTACGAGCTCCCCTACACCACCGGGCCCCTGCCGAAGCAGGTCGCCTCCGCGTGGGCGAAGGTGTTCCGCCTGGCGCTTCCCTGATCCCTCCCCGCACGACGCTGGCCGGACGGCCGCGATGCTCCGGCACGCGGCCGTCCGCCGTGTCCGGCCCCGGGAGGACGTGCGCCCGGGCGCTGCGCCCCAGAGCTCCGCTCGAGAGCTGCGGCTGACAGCGCGGGTGAGAGCCCCGGCGGATTCCGGCCGGGCCCCTGTCGGGCGGCGTTGGTAGGCTCGCGGGACCCGCACGAAAGGCAGGCCATGAGCTCTCCCCAGCGCGTCCTCATCACCGGTGCCACCGGTTACATCGGAGGGCGCCTGGCGCCCAGGATGCTGGAGGCCGGGCACGCCGTGCGCGTCGCCGTCCGGTCTCCCGGCAAGCTGCGCGCCGTGCCGTGGCGGGACCGGGTGGAGGTCGCCGAGACCGACCTCAACGACCTCGACGGGATGACCGCCGCGTGCCAGGACGTGCACACCCTGTACTACCTGGTGCACTCCATGGGCGGCTCCCGGCAGTTCGAGGAGGAGGAGGCCGAGATGGCCCGGACCGTGGCCCGGGCCGCGGAGCGCGCCGGGGTCCGGCGCATCGTCTACCTCTCGGGGCTGCACCCCCAGGGCGTGGAGCTGTCCCAGCACATGCGCTCCCGGGTCCGGGTGGGCGAGATCCTGCTCGAGTGCCCCGTCCCGGCGGTGGTCTTCCAGGCCGGGGTGGTCATCGGCTCCGGATCGGCGTCCTTCGAGATGATCCGCCACCTCGGCGACACCCTGCCGGTCATGCCGGCGCCGTCCTGGGTCACCAACAGCATCGAGCCCATCGCCGTCCGGGACGTGCTGTACTACCTGGTCCGGGCGATGGACCTGCCGGAGGGCCTCAACCGCACCTTCGACATCGGCTCCCGCGACGTCATGACCTACGCGGACGCGATGCGCCGCTACGCCCGGGTCGCCGGACTGCGCCGGCGGGTGGTCTTCCACTTCCCGCTTCCCGCGCCCCGGCTCTCCGGGTTCTGGGTGGGCATGGTCACCCCGATCCCCCTGGGCCTGGCCGTACCGCTCGTGCAGTCGCTGCAGCACGACGCCGTGTCCTGCGAGCACGACATCGACGACCACATCCCGCCGCCCCCCGAGGGTCTGGCGGGCTACCGCCGCGCCGTGGCGCTCGCGCTGAAGAAGATCGAGGACAACTCCGTGGAGACCACGTGGGACGTCCACTACAGCTCCTCCGAGGCCGCGGCGGACCCGCTGCCCTCGGACCCGGACTGGGCGGGGCGCACGGTGTTCGTGGACGAGCGCAGCCGCACCGGCCCGGCCCGGCCCGAGCAGGTGTGGCGGGTCATCGAGTCCATCGGCGGGCGCAACGGCTGGTACTCGCTGCCCCTCGCGTGGCAGGTCCGCGGTCTGATGGACAAGCTCGTGGGCGGGGCCGGGCTGAACCGCGGCCGCCGCGACGCCACGGACCTGCAGGTGGGCGAGTACGTGGACTGGTGGCGCGTGGAGAGCATTGAGGAGGGGCACAAGCTGCTCCTGCACGCCGAGATGCGGGCTCCCGGGCGTGCGTGGCTCGAGCTGTCCGTGACCCCCGAGGGCGAGGGCAGCCGGTACGCGCAGCGGGCCATCTTCTTCCCGCGGGGCCTCCCGGGCCGGCTCTACTGGTGGGGGGTGTGGCCCTTCCACGGGTTCATCTTCCCGTCGATGGCCCGCAACATCCTCGCCGCCGCGCTGGACGACACCCCGGCGGACGGAGCGGGGGCGGACGCCGGACGGATCACGACTGCCGGGGAGACCCCGGACCGGGGCTGACCCCGGCCGGGCCCACCACAGGCCGGGGTCCGGGTCGTCCCCACTCGCTCCAGGAGCCGTCGTAGACCGTGACGTCCTCGCGCCCGGCCAGGTGCGCGCCCAGTGCGAGGACGCACGCCGTGAGCCCCGACCCGCAGCTGGCGACCAGGCGCTGCCCCTCGGGCGCGGCCGCCGCGATCCGCTCCCGCAGCTGCGGCAGGGGCAGGAGCCGGCCGCTCCCGTCCTGCAGGTCGGTGTACGGGAGACTGACGGCCCCCGGCATGTGCCCGGGTCGCAGACCCGGCCGCGGTTCGGGCTCCGTGCCCGCGAACCGGCCGGCGGAGCGGGCGTCCAGGACGGTGGTGCCCGGATCGGTCAGGGCCCGGGCGACGTCCTCCGCCGTCGCGAAGGAGTCCGCCCGGGGCACGAGCACCACGTCGCCGGGCTCGGCGGGCGGCGCGCCGTGCGCCCCGGTGGGCCGGCCCTCGGCGGCCCACGCCGGGAGGCCGCCGTCGAGGACGGCGACCTGCTCGAAGCCCGCGGTCCGCAGCAGCCACCAGACCCGGGCGGACGCGAAGATTCCCTTGGCGTCGTAGGCCACGACCGTGCTCGTGCGCGAGATCCCGAGCGCACGCGCCGCCGCGGTCAGCTGCTCCGCCGGGGGCGCCGTGTGCGGCAGCTCCGAGGACGGGTCGGAGAAGTCCCCGTCCAGGTCGAGGAGCACGGCCCCGGGCAGGGCCTCCTCGGCGCGGTTGAGCGTGGAGCTCGCGTCCACGAGCACGAGCCGGGGGTCGCCGAGGTGCCCGGCCAACCACTCCGTGCCCACCACGGGTCCGGGCAGCCCGAGCAGTCCGTTGTCGGACGGATCGCCGTCGGGCCGGGTGGCCTCGAGCGGGGTGCTGTCCTGCGGGGTGGCCTCGGGCCGGGTGCTGTCCTGCGGGGTGCCGGTGCTCATGCGCCCAGGCTAGTGCCGCCGGCGGCGGGCCGCCGGGTCAGGAGACGCCGGTGAGCGCTCGGTCGAGGTCCTCGAGCTGGTCCTCGACGTCCTCGATGCCCACCGAGAGCCGCACCAGGTCCACGGGCACGGCCAGCGCCGTGCCCCGGACCGAGGCGTGCGTCATCTCGGAGGGGTAGCAGATCAGGGACTCCACCCCGCCGAGGCTCACCGACAGCGAGTACAGCCGCGTGCCCTCCGCCACCGCGCGGGCCGCGGCCTCCCCGCCGGCCAGGCGGAAGGAGACCATGCCGCCGAAGCCGCGCATCTGCGCGGCGGCGAGCGCGTGACCGGGGTGCTCGGGCAGCCCGGGGTAGAGCACCTGGGCGACCTCGGGGCGCTCCAGGAGCCACTCGGCGATCCGCTGCGCGTTGTCCTGGTGGCGCTCCATCCGCAGGCTCAGGGTCTTGAGCCCGCGGGCGGCCAGGTAGCTGTCCTGGGGACCGGCCACGGCGCCGGCGGCGAACTGCTGGAAGCCGACGGCCTCGGCGAGCGGGGCCCCGCTCCACTCGGCCGCCCCGACGACCACGGCGCCGCCGAGCACGTCGGAGTGCCCGCCGATGTACTTGGTGGTGGAGTGCACCACGGCGTGCGCGCCGAGCTCCAGGGGGTTCTGCAGGTACGGGGACGCGAAGGTGTTGTCGACGACGAGCAGCGCCCCGGCGTCCCGGGCCAGCTGCGCCCAGGCGGCGACGTCGGCGATGCCGAGCAGCGGGTTGGACGGCGTCTCGAGCCACAGGACCTTCGTGGTGCCGGTCCGCACGGCCGCCCGGACGGCGCCGAGGTCCGTGATCTCCACGGGTGTGTGCCCGATGTCCCACGGGGCGAGCACCCTGGTGATCAGCCGGTTGGTGCCGCCGTAGCCGTCGGCGCCGAGCACGATGTGGTCGCCCGGGCGCAGCACCGCGCGCAGCAGGGCGTCCTCGGCGGCGATCCCCGAGGCGAAGGCGAACCCGCGCTCGCCGCGCTCCAGGGCCGCGAGCTGCTCCTCGAAACCGCTGCGGGTGGGGTTGGAGCCGCGGCTGTACTCGTGCCCGGCGCGCAGCACGTTGATCCCGTCCTGGGCGAACGTGGAGGTCTGGTAGATCGGCGGGATGACCGCCCCGGTCAGCGGATCGGGCTCCTGTCCGGCGTGGACGGCGGTGGTGGTGAAGCCCCGGTGGCGGGTGCGGGGCTCGGTGGCGGACGTCATGGCGGGTCTCACTTCCGGGAGGTCTGGACGGTGGTGGCGACGGTGTCGAGGGCCCGGCCGAGGTCGGCCACGAGGTCCTGGGGGGACTCGAGGCCGATCGACAGCCGGATCGTGGTCTCGGCGATCCCGCCGGCCCGGCGCTGCTCGGGGGTCAGGCGGCAGTGCGTCATCGCCGCCGGGTGGGCCACGAGGCTGCGGGTGTCCCCGACGTTGGCGACCAGCTTGAACAGCCGCAGCGCGTCGATGAACGGCCCCACGGCGTCGTCCGGGGCGGCGAGGTCGAAGGAGAACACGGAGCCGGTCCCGCGCGGGAAGTCCCGGGCCGCGATGCCGGCGCCGGGGTCGCCGGGCACGCCGGGGTGGTGCACGCGGGCGACGGCGGGGTGCCCGGTCAGGAACTCGGCCACCGTCAGCGCCGAGGCCGTGTGGCGGCTCACGCGCAGGTCGAGGGTCTCGGTGCCCTGCAGGATCTGGGCGGCGTTGAACGGGGACAGCGTGGTGCCGAGGTCGTGCACGTACTTGGCTCGGACCAGGTGCAGGTAGGGGCTGGCCGCGGCGCACTTCTCGACGAGGCTCTGCCCGCCCCAGCGGGCGCGGGCCCGGGTGAACTGCGGCCACTTCCCGGGCCGGGCGGACCAGTCGAAGGTCCCGCCGTCCACGACCGCCCCGGCGAGCGCGTTGCCGTGCCCGCCCAGGAACTTCGTGGCGGAGTGCACCACGATGTCGGCGCCCTTCTCCAGCGGCCGGTACAGGGCCGGGGACGCGAGGGTGTTGTCGACGACGACGGGCACCCCGGCGGCCCGGGCGACATCGGCGATCCCGGGCAGGTCCGGGAGGGTGGCCAGCGGGTTGCCGATGGACTCGAGCAGGAACGCGCGGGTGTCGGGGCGCACGGCCGCGGCCCACGCCCCTGGGGCGGTCGGGTCCACGAAGGAGACCTCGATGCCGCAGTCCGCGAAGGAGTCGGTGAGCAGGTCCACCGTGCCGCCGTAGAGCTTCTCGGAGGCCACGAGGTGCTTGCCGGCGCCCTGACCGAGCAGGGCCAGCAGCGCCACGGCCACGGCGGACTGCCCGGAGCCTGTCGCCACCGCGCCCGTGCCGCCCTCGAGGTCGCTGATCCGCTGCTCGAGCACGGCCACCGTGGGGTTGCCGGTGCGCGTGTAGGTGAAGCCCGCCCGGGTCTGGGCGAACATCTGCCGGGCCGCCTCGTAGTCCGGGAACTCGAAGGCCGCGGTCTGGTAGATCGGCACCGTCAGGGTGCGCTGGACGACCGGGTCGGAGGTGCCGGCGTGGATCTGCCGGGTCGCGAGGTCGTGGTCGGTGACGGGGATGGACATGGCGCTGCTCCTGTGCCTTGCTCTTACCCGCACCGGACGGCCGCGGTCCCCCGGTGGGGCGCCGCGGAGGATGCAGGCCGCTTCCTCATCCGAACCACCCAATGAGCATGGGGTTGGTGCGTGACCCAGTCGGAGCTTGGCGGTCACGTCTCGTGAAGCTGGACCAACACTATGCGCAGAGGTAGTGGGTGTCCCTCCGCGACGGAAGATGACGACCGTGACGGATCGTGACGTCGGCCGTGCGCGTCAGGCGCGGGTGTCGATGTCCTCGAAGACCAGGAACGTCTGGGTGTCCACCACGCCGGGCAGCTGCTGGATGTGCTCGAAGATGACCTGCCGCAGGTGCACGGTGTCCACGGCCCGCACCAGGAGCATGACGTCGAAGTTCCCGCCCACCAGGGCGATGTGGTGCACGGAGGGGATCGCCCGGAGCTGGGCGCACAGTTCCCGCCAGGTGTTCTGCTGGAGCTTGAGCGTCACGTAGGCGGAGGCCTGCAGACCCGCCCGCACCGGGTCGATCACGGTGCTGAAGCGCAGGATCACCCCCTCGTCCCGGAGCCGGTTGATCCGGGCGTAGGCGTGGGCGCGGGAGACGTGCACGGCCGCGGCGATCGCCGTCACCGACTGCCGCGCGTCGCGGGAGAGCTCCGCGAGGATCTTCTGGTCGGTCTCGTCGAGGGGCACGGGGGTCGAGGCCACGGCGGGCTCCTTCGGGGTGGATCGGGCGCAGGGTCCGGACCGCGCCGGACGAATGCGTGTGCTCCACGCCACACTAGAACATATCGTCCACGAACGGTGCGGTGACCAGCGCAGTCTTCTGCATTTTTCCCGTTCTGTGGATACGAACCATGCCCGGTTCGCATACTGGGGAGACAGAGTTGCAGCAGCCTTCCTGCCTCCCCGGGTCCGCGACCGGACCGGGGACCGACCGAGGGGACACCATGAGCCAGACCGTCGAGACCCCCGAGGACCCCATCCTCCGGGCCTCCCAGACCTTCGGCATCACGCCGGAGCAGTACATGCTCCCGGCCCGCGGTGAGATCCGCATGGTCGACCCGAGCGGGCGGCTGCTCGCCCCCGAGGAGCAGGGCACCGGCCCCGGCCACGAGTACCCGCTGCCGGCCCGGGAGGTCCTGCTGGAGGCCTACGAGAAGCTGGTGGTCGGCCGGCGCGTCAACGACCAGAACTCCGCGCTGGTCCGCCAGGGCCGCATGGCCGTCTATCCGTCCAGCCACGGCCAGGAGGCCTGCCAGGTGGCGGCCGCCCTGTGCCTCGAGGAGGGCGACTGGCTGTTCCCCACCTACCGGGACACCGTGGCGGTCATGACCAAGGGCGTGGACCCGATGCAGGTCATGGCGATCTTCCGCGGCGAGTGGCACGGCGGCTACGACCCCTACGAGCACTGCGTGGGCATCCAGTCCACCCCGCTGACCACCCAGCTGCTGCACGCGGTGGGCGTGGCGCACGCCGCCAAGCTGCGGGGCGAGGACACCGTGGTCCTGGCGATGTGCGGCGACGGCGCCACCAGCGAGGGCGACTTCCACGAGGCCCTGAACTTCGCGGCCGTGTTCAAGCTGCCGGTCGTGTTCTTCGTGCAGAACAACGGCTACGCGATCTCCGTGCCCCTGTCCCAGCAGTCCGCCGCCCCGAGCCTCGCCCACAAGGCGGTCGGCTACGGCATGGCCGGCGAGCGCGTGGACGGCAACGACCTCGTGGCGCTGCTCGCCACCCTGCGCCGGGCCGTGGACCTGGCCCGCTCCGAGTCCGAGCCCCTCCTCGTCGAGGCGCACACCTACCGCATGCAGGCGCACACCAACGCCGACGACGCCACCCGCTACCGGGACGACGCCGAGGTGCAGGAGTGGATCGCCAAGGACCCGGTGACCCGGATGCGCGCCTACCTCGGCGCGGAGGGCGTGCTCGACGACGCGGCGGAGCAGCGCATCGCCGCCGCCGCCGAGGACGTCGCCACGGCCCTGCGCGACGGCATGAACGCCGACGTGGAGGTCGACCCGCTCGAGCTGTTCCGCCACGTCTACACCGAGCAGACCCCGCAGCTCGCCGAGCAGGAGCAGTTCCTGGCCGCCGAGCTCGCCCGAGAGGAGACCGGACAGTGAGCACCCTGCACGCCCCCGCCCCGGCCGGCGAGGCCCCGCCGGTCAAGCCCGCCACCTTCGCCCAGGCGCTCAACACCGCCCTGGCCGACGCGCTGGCCGCCGATCCCGCCGTCGTCGTCTTCGGCGAGGACGTCGGCACCCTCGGCGGCGTCTTCCGCATCACCGACGGGCTGACGCAGCGCTTCGGCCGCACCCGGTGCTTCGACACCCCGCTGGCCGAGTCCGGGATCGCCGGCATGGCCGTGGGCATGGCGATGAACCGGATGCGCCCGGTCATCGAGATGCAGTTCGACGCCTTCGCCTACCCGGCCTTCGAGCAGGTCGCCTCGCACATCGCGAAGATGCACAACCGCACCCGGGGCGCGGTGCGCCTGCCGATCGTCGTCCGGATCCCCTACGCCGGCGGCATCGGCGGCGTGGAGCACCACTGCGACTCCTCCGAGGCCTACTACGCGCACACCCCGGGGCTGAAGGTCTTCACCCCCGCCACGGTCGAGGACGCGTACCTGATGCTGCGCGAGGCGATCGACTCCGACGACCCCGTGGTGTTCTTCGAGCCCAAGAAGCTCTACTGGTCCAAGGCCCCCGTGGACCTCGCCGACCTGAAGGACCGCTACGAGCAGGGCTCGCCCGAGCGCCGGGAGGGCCGCGCCGTCGTCGCCCGCGCCGGCGAGGACGCCACACTGCTGGCCTACGGGCCGTCCGTGCCGACCGCCCTGGCGGCCGCGGTGACCGCCGCGGCCGAGGGCCGCTCGCTCGAGGTCGTGGACCTGCGCAGCATCGTCCCGTTCGACGACGAGACGGTCGCCGCCTCGGTGCGGAGGACCGGGCGCGTGGTGGTCGTGGCCGAGGCGCCGGGCTTCGCGTCCGTGGCGGCCGAGATCGTGGCCCGCGTCCAGGAGCGCTGCTTCCACTCCCTGGCCGCGCCCGTGCGCCGCGTGACCGGGTTCGACATCCCGTACCCGGCGCCCAAGCTCGAGGAGCACTACCTGCCGAGCGTCGACCGCATCCTCGACGCCGTGGACGACCTGCAGTGGGAGGACTGACCATGACCGTGAAGACGTTCACCCTGCCGGATCTCGGCGAGGGACTGACCGAGGCCGAGCTCGTGAGCTGGCTCGTCCGGGTGGGCGACACCGTCGCCGTGGACCAGCCGATCGCCGAGGTGGAGACCGCCAAGTCCGCCGTGGAGGTCCCGTGCCCGTTCGCCGGGACCGTGCACCAGCTGCACGGCTCCTCGGGGCAGACCCTCGACGTGGGCGCCCCGCTGATCTCCGTGGACACCGGGGACCGGGCCGGGACCCCCGCCCCGCAGGGCGGCGGCCCCAAGGGCGGGCAGTCCTACCGGGAAGAGGAGCGCGCCGGGGCCGACCCCGCGGCGGCCGCCGGGGTCGCCGCGAGCTCGGCGGCCTCCGACGACGACGCCGGCTCGGGCAGCGTGCTCATCGGCTACGGCACGCCCGCCGGGGGCACGGCCGGGCGCCGCCGCCGGCCGAAGCGGGCCGGCGCCGCCGGTCCGGTCCCCGCTCCCGCCCCGGCGGCGGAGCTGACCGCGGCCCAGGCCGCCGGCGCCGCCCACGACGCGATGGCCTCGGCCCCGCGCCTGGCGCCCACGGTCGTCTCGCCGATCGTGCGCAAGCTCGCCAAGGACCGCGGGATCGACATCTCCACCGTGCGCGGCTCCGGGCCCGGCGGGCTCATCCTGCGCCGCGACGTCGTGGCCGCGGCGGCCGCCCCGGCGCCGGGCCCCGCCCCGTCGTCCCCGGCCCCCGAGCCGGCCGGACCGGCGCCGTCCGCCGTGGACGCCCGCACGGGGCTCGGGGTGGCCGAGCGGATCCCGGTCTCCGGGATCCGCAAGGTCATCGGGCAGGCCATGACCCGCTCCCGCAGCGAGATCCCCGAGGCCACCGTCTGGGTGGACGTGGACGCCACGCGGCTGGTCGAGCTGCGCGCCGAGCTCAAGGCGCAGGACCCGGCCACCGCGCCGGGGCTCATGGCGCTGATCGCACGCTTCGTGCTCGCCGGTCTCGCCCGCCATCCCGAGCTCGCCACCCGGATCGAGACCCTCGAGGACGGCAGCCAGGAGATCGTGCGCTTCGACGGCGTGAACCTGGGCTTCGCGGCGCAGACCGACCGGGGGCTCGTGGTGCCGAACATCCGCGACGCGCACACCCTGAGCGCCCGCGGGCTCGACGCCGAGCTCCGGCGGCTCACCGAGCTCGCCCGCTCCGGCAGGGCCGGTCCCGCCGAGCTGTCCGGCTCCACGTTCACCCTCAACAACTACGGCGTGTTCGGCACGGACGGGGCCGCGGCGATCATCAACCACCCGGAGGTCGCGATCCTCGGGATCGGCCGGATCATCGACCGCCCGTGGGTGGTCGACGGGCAGCTGGCCGTCCGCAAGGTCACCCAGCTCTCCCTCGCGTTCGACCACCGGGTGTGCGACGGCGGGGCCGCCGGCGGCTTCCTGCGCATGGTGGCCGACGCGGTGGAGAACCCGGTGTCGGTGCTCGCGGACCTGTAGCGGCCCGCGGGCCGGCCGCCCGCGAGGGGTCGCGTCCGGATCCCCTCCCATCGCGAGGGGTCGCGTTCGGCCGGAACCGCGGCCGCACAACGACGGAACGCGACCCCTCGGCCGGTGGTGGCGCCGGAACGAGACCCCTCGGTGCCGGGGCCGCGGTCCGGCTCAGCGCTGGTCGCCGGGCGCGTCCCGCCGGGAGAGGTCGGGATGGTTGCGGGTGCCGAGCAGGTGCGGGCCGAGATCGGCCACCGTGCCGGCGCCCATCAGCTGCATGCTGATCCGCACCTCCTCGGCCAGCAGCTCGAGCGCCCGCTCCACGCCCTGCTGCCCGCCGGCCATCAGACCGTAGAGGTAGGCCCGGCCGACGAGCACGAAGTCCGCCCCGGCGCACAGGGCGGTGAGGACGTCGGCCCCGCTCATCACCCCGGAGTCGAGGATCAGCTCGACGCCCTCCCCCACCTCGTCCCGCACCTCGGGGAGGGCGTGCAGCGAGGCGGGGGCGCGGTCCAGCTGGCGGCCGCCGTGGTTGGAGACCACCAGCCCGTCGGCCCCGGCGGCCAGGGACCGCCGGGCGTCGTCCCGGGTCAGCACGCCCTTCACGAAGAGCGTCCCCGGCCACACGGAGCGGATCCACTCGAGGTCCTCGTAGGACAGCGTCGGGTCGAACATCGAGTTCGTGATGGTGGGCAGGTCGGCGCTCGTGCTCGAGAGGGACGCGAACGTCAGGGAGTCCGTGGTGAGGAAGTCGAACCACCACCCGGGCCGCCAGGAGGCGTCGGCCACCGTCCGCAGCGTGAGCCTCGGCGGGATGACCATGCCGTTGCGCACGTCCCGCAGCCGCTGACCGGCCACCGGGGTGTCCACGGTGACGAGCAGGGTGCCGTAGCCGTGGGCCGCGGCGCGCTCCAGCAGGTCCCGGGACCGGGCCCGGTCCTTCCACAGGTACAGCTGGAACCAGCGGGTCGCGTCCGGGGCGGCCGCGGCGACCTCCTCGAGCGAGCGGGTGCCCATGGTGGACAGCGTGAACGGGACGCCGGCCTGCTCCGCCGCGCGGACTCCCCCGATCTCGCCCTCCGCGTGCATGAAGCGGGTGAAGCCGGTCGGGGCGATGCCGAACGGCAGCGCCGACCGGGTCCCGGCGATCGGCGTGGACAGGTCCGGGGCGGCGATGCCGTGCAGGATCCGGGGCAGCAGCTCGACCGCGTCGAACGCCTCGCGCGAGCGCCGGCGGGTCAGCTCGCGCTGGGCGGCGCCGTCCGCGTAGTCGAACGCCGGGCGCGGGGTGCGGCGGCGGGCGATCCGGCGCAGGTCCCAGAGGTCGGCGGCCCCGGCCAGCCGGGCCGCGCGGCGGTCGAGGGTGGGGGTCTCGAACTGCAGGAGCGGGCGCAGCTCGGACCACCGGGGCAGACGCCGCTGCATGGCGGACCTCCTGACGGTCGGGTGCTCCCGACCACACTACGACGGGGATCCGGCCGTCGGGGGCGGTGCGCCGATCAGTCGGTCTCGGGGCCCGCGCAGTACGGGCAGGCCTGCTCGACGTCGGACCAGCTGTTCCGCCCGTCCCGCCGGAGCGGTGCCGCCGCCCTTCGGCCGGAGGCGTCGTCCGGGCGCGAGGAGGCCTCGGGGGAACGGGGCGGGAGCAGGTCGACGGTCATGGTGCGGTCCTCCGGGAGGGGTGGTGGCGGGCGGGGCGTCGCCCGGTCCCTCCAGTATCGAGGGCACCGTCCGTGCGGAAAAGCGATGTTTTCCCACGCTGATCCGTCAGCCGCGCTGATGGGTCCGGCCACGGACGCCGTCCCCGCCACGAGGCGCCCGGGGACCCGTCCCGTGCGTGCCCTCCGGACGCGGCCCGGGCTCAGAGGCCGGTGAGGACGTCCAGGGCGGTCCGCAGGCCCTGCTCCGCCCGCACCGCGCGCCCGATCTGCTGCGCCCGCTCCCGGCGGGCGAGGGCGTCGCGCACCGCCGGGGTCAGGACCGCCGGCCGCAGCGACCGGCGCGGGATCGGGGCCGCGGCGATGCCGAGCCGGTGCAGCTGCCGCCCCCAGAAGGGCTGGTCCACCAGGAACGGCACCACCACGGACGGGACGCCCGCGCGGGCCACCGTGTGCGTCGTCCCCGCCCCGCCGTGGTGGACCGCCACGGCGGCGTCCGGGAGCACGGCGTCCAGCGGCGCGGCGGGCACGACGAGCACGTCCTCGCCCCGGCGGTCCTCCGGCAGGGCCAGTCCGCCCCAGCCCGTGACGAGCAGGGTGCGCAGGCCGTGGGCGCGGGCGCTGTCCACCACCGTCCTCCCCCGCGCGGACGGGTCCCCGGCGCGCATGGAGCCGAAGGTGGCCACCAGGCAGGACCCGCCCCGGACGAACTCGGCCACCGCCGGATCCGGTTCGGGGGCACCGGCACCGGGGTGCCAGGAGCCGGTGAGGTGCACCTGGGCCGGCCAGTCGGCGGGCCGGGGCAGCAGCTGCGGGCTGATCCCCATCAGTGTGGCGCGGGAGGGTGCGGGGTGCCGGGGCGCCCGGCCGCCGGGCAGCTGCCGGCAGGCGTGTTCGACGTCCCGCCGGAAGAGCCGCGCCCCGCTGCGGGGGACCGCGTAGGTCGCCCGGTTGAACCGCCCGAGATCCTTCGAGACCGTGGGGCCGCCCGGTGCGGGGAACTCCCGGGTGGGCGTCGCCACGGGCACGAACTCGGCCAGCGCGCGGGGGACGCCGAGGGCGTCCGCCACGGCCGGCGCGGTGAGGACCAGCGGGTGGTGCAGGACCAGGTCCGGGGCGAACTCCAGGGTCTCCCGCACCGTTGCGGAGAACATCCGCCGCATCCCGGGGCGGACCTCGGCGCGGACGTGGTGCACCGCCGCCCGCGGCGAGGCCCCGGGGGCGGTCATCAGACGGTGGAAGTCCACGTCCAGGCCCACGGCGTCGACCCCGGTGAGGTCCACCCCGGAGTTCTCCGGCACGCCCAGCCGGACCCGGTGGCCCTGCGCGGTCGCGTACCGGGCCAGGGCCGCGAACGGCTCCACGTCGCCGCGGGTTCCGGAGGTCAGCAGCATCATGCGCACCCCCACAGTCTGCCCCGCGGCGCGACGGCGCACGACCTGACGGACGCCGCCGCACGGGCCGCGGAACCGACGTAGGCTGGAGTGCACCCGGACCCCCGGGTCACCTGACGCCCGAGGAGGTCCGCCGCCGTGCCCCAGGCCGGATTCGCCCCCGCATTCCAGCGGATCGTGCACATCTCGCGCCCGGTGCTGTGGATCAACGCCCTGGGCACCGGCGTGGTGGGCATGTGGCTGGCCGGCTCGCTGTGGCGGTGGGAGGCGCTGCCGCTGCTGCTGTGGCTCACCCTCCCCTTCAACCTGCTGATCTACGGCGTCAACGACGTCTTCGACCAGGACACCGACGCCCACAACCCGCGCAAGGGCTCGCTCGAGGGCGCCCTCATCAGGTCCGACGAGGTGCGCACGATCCTGACCGCGGTGCTCGTCACCAACGTCCCGTTCGTGCTCTGGTTCGCGGCCACCCTGCCCCCGGCGGCGCTGGGCTGGATCGCGGGCTACGTGCTGGTCTTCGTGTTCTACTCGGCCCCTCCCCTGCGCTTCAAGGCCCGGCCCGGCCTGGACTCGCTGAGCAACGCCGCCTACGCGCTGCCGCTGGTCTTCGTCGCCCTCGCGCTGGGGGCCGCTCCCGTGTGGCCCGCCGCGCTCGGTCTGATGGCGTGGAGCGTGGCCAAGCACGCGTTCGACGCCGTCCAGGACATCGACGAGGACCGCGCGGCGGGCATCAGCACCACGGCGGTCCGGCTGGGCCCGCGCGGGACGGCGCTGTGGAGCGGCGCCTGGTGGGCCGCGTCCACGCTCGGCTTCGCGCTGGTCAGCCTGCCGGTGGCCGCGGTCAACGCCCTCATCGCCGGGTGGCTCGTGGTCTGCCTGCTGCGGGACCCGCGGCCCGGGACCGGGCACCGGCTGTACCGGTACTCGATCGCCTTCCCCTACGTCGCCGGCGCCGTGGCCGGTGTGCAGCTGACGGTGGCGCTGTTCTTCGGGCTGTACCCGTGAGCCGCGTCGTCGTCGTCGGCGGCGGCGTCGGGGGGCTGACGTCGGCCGCCCTGCTCGGCCACGCCGGTCACCGCGTCACCCTCTTCGAGGCCGCCGACCACCTCGGCGGCAAGAGCCGCCGCCTCGAGTCCGAGGGTCAGCGCCTGGACACCGGCCCGTCCCTGTTCACCTTCCCGGGCGTGTGGGAGGAGCTCCTCCGCCGCCTGGACCGCCTGCGGGACGCCGGCGCCGCGCGGCCGGGGGGCCGCGGGCCGCGGGCCGCGGAGACGGCCGGGCTCGAGCTGGAGCGCCTGCCCGAGGTCGGCACGTACTACTACCGCGGCGAGCGGTGCGAGCTGCCGGTCCCGCCCGGGCATCCGTGGCACGCCGCGTGGACCCGCTTCGAGGCCGAGCACGGCGTGCTCGGCCCGGACATCACGCGGCTGCTGACCACCGACGTCCTGGACCGGGCGGCCTATCCGGCGCTGGGCCGGCTCGGGAAGCTGTACGGGCGCCGGCTCACGACCCGCGACTACCTCGACAGCCTCTCCTGGATGCCGGAGGGCCTGCGCGAGGTCATCGCCATCCACACCCTCAACGCCGGCGTCGGCCCCGCCCGGACCCCGGCGCTGTACGCGAGCATGCCCGCCGTCATGGCCCGCGACGGCGTCTGGATCCCCCGGGGCGGTGTGCACGAGCTGGTCGAGGCGCTGCGGCGCCTGGCCGTGGACGCCGGGGTCGAGCTGCGCACCGGCGAACCGGTGACCGCCGTGGCCCGCCGGAGCGTCCGCACGGACCGGGGGGAGCACCCGGCCGACGCCGTGGTGAGCGGGCTCGACGCCCACCGGCTGGACGGGCTGCTCGCGGGCCGCGCCCCCCGGGTCCCGCGCCGGCTCAGCTGCTCGGCCGTCGCGATCTACGCGGTCCTCCACGACGAGCTGCCCGCGGGCACACCCCGGCACGGCGTGCTCCTGCCCGACCGCCCCGCCGACCTCTACGCCGACCTGGAGGCCGGCAACGAACCCGCGCAGACCATGGCCTTCGCGAACCACTACCCGGCGCACGGGGTCCACCCCAACAGCGCGGCCACGCTCGCCCTGCTGCTGACCGCACCGGCCAACGGGAGGTCCTACTCGCTCGAGGACCCGTTCGTGGCGCGCGAGCTCGAGCGCACGGCGCGGGTGCTCGGCCTGCCCGGACCGCTCACGGACCGCTTCCGGAGCACGGAGATCCTGGACCCCGCGCACTTCGCCGCGCACGGCTCGGCGGGCGGGGCGCTGTACGGGGCGGTGCGGCCCTCGTGGCGCAGCGGCCCGTTCCACTCCCCCGCCCACCGCAGTCCGCTGCGGCCCTGGCTGTGGCGGGTGGGCGCCTCAGTGCACCCGGGCGGCGGTCTGCCCGCGGTGCTGGGCGGGGCCATGATCTCGACCGAGAAGCTGCTGCGGCGCCTCGGGTAGTGCCCTCCCCGGGTGGGGAGCGGTCAGTGGGCGAGCTCCCACGCCTGGAGCAGCAGCAGCGTCGCGAGGAACCCGGTGAGGTAGTTCAGCCACAGGAACCGCCGCCAGCCCCGGTGGGCGCGCTCGCAGCCGGCGTCCGTGATGGTCAGGAACGGCACGAGGTTCGCGAGGTAGGGCAGCACCAGGAAGGACGCCACCGGTCCCGGCCAGGGGGTGAGCAGCAGGAGCACCCCGGCGGCGAGGTAGAACGCCGCGGCGGTCCACACCGTGGCCCGGGCCCCCAGGACCGTCGCGATCGAGCGCAGCCCGCCCTCCCGGTCCGCCTGCACGTCCTGCACGGCCCCGAACGCCTGCGAGGCCATCGACCACAGGAAGAACCCGGCGCACAGGGCCACGAGCCCCGGGGACAGGTCCGCCCCGGCGAGCACGAGGCCGTAGACGGCCGGGGACACGAAGTGCGCGGCGGAGGTCGCCGAGTCCAGGACCGGGACCTCCTTGAAGCGCAGCCCCCGCAGGCTGTAGGCCACCACCGCGAACAGGCTCACCGCGAGCACCCCCGCCGCGGCCGCCCCGCCCACCAGGAACAGGTACGCCAAGAAGGGCAGCGCCGTCAGCACCGAGCCCACGAGGACCATCCGGTGCTCGGACCGGTCCACGAGCGCGCCCTCCACCCCGCCCTTGCGGGGATTGCGGAGATCGGACTCGTAGTCGAAGACGTCGTTGATCCCGTACATCAGCAGGTTGTACGGGAGGAGGAAGAACAGCGTCCCCACCACGAGGGTCAGGTCCACCCGCCCGGTCGTCAGGACGTAGGCCGCCGCGAACGGATAGGCGGTGTTGACCCAGGAGACCGGCCGGGAGGTGGCCACGAGGGTCCGCACGGTGGCGGTGAGCCGGCCGCGCTCGGCCAGCCCCCACCACAGCGAGGGCAGCAGCAGCAGCGCGGCGAGCGGGTACGCGAAGTCCTCGACCGGCACCAGGCCGATCCGCAGCTCCGTGATGTGCCCGGCCCCGTAGTCGAAGAAGCCGGCGGCGATCATGAGGTTGTCGAACACGACCGTGAGCACCGCGAGCACCAGGAAGGAGATCCCGAGCACGGCCAGGGCCCGGCGGCGCGGCGGCGCCGGGGACGGCCGGCGGACCAGCAGGGTCGCCGGGGTCAGGGCGAGCGCGAGGAAGACGGGGATGACGAGGGCGTAGGTCACGGGGCGTCCGCCTCCTCGCGTCCCGGGTCCGCCGCGGCGGCGCGGCGCGCCAGCGCCTGCTCCGTGAGCCGGACCAGGTTCATCGTGAGGTAGCAGAGGAACACGAGGAACACGACCTCCTCGACCGGGATCTGCGGGGCGACCATCCAGCCCGTCGCCCACACGCTCTGGCTGTGCAGGAAGATGCCGAGGCTGATCCCGGCGACGTCCCAGGCGAGGAAGAACACCAGCCCCGCGAGCAGCACCAGCGCCGCCCGGCGGGGGTCCCGGGCGAAGAACAGCCTTCCGCGCACGTCGAGGAGCACCATCCCGGCCAGGCTGAACAGCAGGAAGCCGAGGTACACGAAGCTCATCCGCGCGGCACCAGGGGTTCTGCCAGCGGTCCGGTGGAGGTGTCCCCGCGCAGGTCCTTGAGCAGGATCTCCGCGCTGATCAGGCACATCGGCAGGCCGATGCCGGGGATGGTCGAGGCCCCGCAGTAGTGCAGCCCCGCGACCTTGCGGCTGCGGTTGGTGCCCCGGAAGAACGCGGACTGCCGGAGCACGTGGGCCGGGCCCAGCACGTTGCCGCGCCAGGAGTTGAAGTCCCGCCGGAAGTCCTCCGGGCCCACGGTGTGGCGCACCACGACGCGCTCCCGCAGGTCCGGCACGCCCGCCCACGCCGCGATCTGGTCGAGCACCCGGTCCGCGACGGCCTCGACCCGCGGGGAGCCGGTGCCGTCGGGTCCGCCCGCGCCCAGCGCGGGGTCGGCGGGGACCGGGATCAGCACGAAGAGGTTCTCGTGCCCGGCCGGCGCCACCCCGGGATCGGTCGCCGAGGGCTTGCAGACGTACACGGACGCGGGGTCCGGAACGCTCGTGGGCTCCTCGAAGATCGCCCGGAAGTTCGTGTCCCAGTCCTCGCTGAAGAACAGGCTGTGGTGCGGCAGCTCGGGCAGCCCGCCGCGCACCCCGAGCATCACGAGCACCGCGCCGGGGCCGGTCTGGCGCCGGTCCCAGTACCGCTGGGGGTAGCTCTGCAGCTCGCGCGGGAGCAGCGCCGTCTCCGTGTGGTGCAGGTCCGCGGCCGAGACGACCACGTCCGCGGCGAGCTCGTGCTCCGCCCCGTCCGCGTCCCGCCACACGACGCCGGTGGCGCGCACCGGGCCGTCGGCGGCCGGGGAGGTGCTGATCCGCAGCACGTCCGCGCCGGTCCGGATCCGCGCACCGTGGGAGACGGCGAGCCGCTCGACGGCCTCGACGACCCGGCGGAATCCGCCCTGGGGGTACTGGACGGAGTCCGTGAGGTCCATGTGGCTCATGAGGTGGTACAGCGACGGCGTCATCCGGGGCGCGCTGGCCAGGAAGACGGCCGGATAGCCGAGCACCTGCCGCAGCCTCGTGTCCTGCACGGTGCCGGCGGCGAAGTCGTGCAGCGAGCCGGTGAGGTGGCGGGCGAGCTCGGGCAGGCCCCGCAGCACCGGACGGGTGAGCAGCGGGGTGAACGAGGCGTAGGAGGTGTAGAGGAAGTGGTCGACGGCGAGCTGGTAGGTCCGCTTCGCCGAGGCCAGGTACGCCCGGATCCGCTCGCCCGCGCCGGGCTCCACCGACTCGAACAGGGCCACGGTGTCCTCGAGGTCCGAGCGGATGTCGATCGGCTGCTCGTAGCGCTCGCCCCACACCCGGTAGGCCGGGTCCAGCCGGAGCAGCTCGAGCTCCTCGGCGGCGCTGGAGCCCATGAGCCGGAAGAAGTGGTCGAAGACCTCGGGCATGAGGTACCAGGAGGGCCCGGTGTCGAAGCGGAAGCCGTCCCGCTCGAGCCGCCCGGCGCGCCCGCCCGTCGTCGTCCCGCGCTCGAGGACGGTGACGTCCCAGCCGTCCTTCGCGAGCAGCCCCGCGGCGGCGAGCCCGGCGATCCCGGCCCCCACCACCACGGCGTGCCGCCCCCGGGGCCCGGCGGGGCGGCGGCGGGTGCGGGCCCGGACCACCGCGGCCGCGGCGAGCCCGGCCTTGCGGGGGTTGGGCACGCGGATGCGGGAGCTCAGCAGCTCCCGGGCAGGGGTGGCACGGATCCGCACGGACAGCTCCCGGAACAGGTCGTGGGCGGCGAGGACGGCGGCGCGCGAGGACTTCGGGAGGTCCTCGATCACCGCCCGGGCGGCCGCGAGGTCTGCGTCGATGTCGTCGAGGAGACGGTTCTTCTCGGTCTCGGAGAACTCCCCGGGCTCCACGCCGGGGAAGTACACGCGGCCGAGCTCCCCGTAGTCCTCGGCCAGGTCGCGCAGGAAGTTGACCTTCTGGAACGCCGCGCCCAGCCGGCGGGCCCCCGCCACGAGCTCGGCCCGGCACTGCTCGGGCACGGTCCGGCCGGCCAGGAAGACCTGCAGGCACATCAGCCCCACGACCTCGGCCGAGCCGTACACGTACTCGTCGAGGGAGTCGGCGCTGTGCCGGTCCTCGCTGAGGTCGGCGCGCATCGACGCGAAGAACGGGCGCACGAGGTCGGCGCCGATCCCTGCGTGGCGGGCCGTGCGGGCGAAGGCGTGCACCACGAGGTTGCTGCTGAAGCCGCGCTCGATCGCCCGGTAGGTCTCGTCCTCGAGGTCGTCCAGCAGCTCCCGCGAGCCCCCGGGCGGGACGCCGGCGCCGGCGCTGGCGCCGTCGACGATCTCGTCGGCGATCCGCACCAGGGCGTAGACGGCGTAGACGTGCGGGCGGATCTCCGGGCCGAGCAGCCGGCAGGCGAGGCCGAAGGACGTGGAGTAGCGGCTGATCACGGTCGCGGCGGCCTGCTGGGCGGTGTCGTCGTACCGGGCGGCGGCCTCGGCCGGGGACCCGGCGTGCTGGGCGGCGCTCACCGGATGCGCTCCGTGGCCCCGGCCACGATGCGGCGCAGGTCCTGGGTCAGGGACGCGGGCAGCCCGGCGTCGTCGAGCAGGGCCCGGGCCTCGTCGGCGCACTCGGCGACCATGTCCTCGACCTCCCGGCGCGCTCCGCACTGCTCGAGCAGGTCCCGGGCCCGCAGGGCCTGCTCGCCGGTGATCTCGTGGCGGCCCAGGATCGCGTCGAGCTCCTCGCCGGCAGGGGTGCGCTGCGCGGCGGCGACGAGCATGGTCCGCTTGCCCTCCCGCAGGTCGCTGACCGCGGACTTGCCCGTGGCCCCGGGGTCCCCGAAGACGCCGAGCAGGTCGTCCACGAGCTGGTACGCCGTGCCCACGGTCCGGCCCAGGCGCCCGAGCACCTCCACGTCCCCGTCGGGGGCCCCGCCGAGCACCCCGCCGGCCTGCAGCGGCGTCTCGAAGGAGTAGACCGCGGTCTTCAGGCACGTGGCCGCCAGGATCTGCTCGCGCCCGGGACGGGCCCCTGGCAGCGTGTGGTCGACGTCGAGCAGCTCGCCCGCGGCCGAGGAGAACAGGGCCGCGTCGAGCAGGTCGAGCAGGCGGGGCAGCCGCTCGGGGGAGAGCCCGGAACGGGCCACGAGCCGGTACGCGCCGGCGAGGGCGAGGTCCCCGGCGATGACGCCGACGCTCGCGCCGTACTGGCGCGCCTGGTCGGGCCCCGAGCCCGAGGCGAACGCCCGGGAGGCGGCGGCGGCGTTGATGGTGGGCTGGTGCCGGCGCTGCTCGTCCTGGTCGATGACGTCGTCGTGCACGATGAGGGCGGTGTGCAGCAGCTCGAACGCCGCGCCGACGGACTCGACCACGGCATCCGGCTCGGGCGCGGGATAGGCGCCGGCCGCGAGGCGCACCAGGCGGGGGCGGATCTGCTTGCCGCCGGAGCTGAGCCGGGAGACCTCGCCCCACAGCCGGGCGAAGCCGGGGTCCACGGCCTCCGCGCGGCCGGTGGCCTCGGCGAGGAACTCCGCCAGGACGGGCGCCCGGGCAGGCTCTCGCCCACCACCGCCCCCGGTCCGCGTCCCGGTGCCCGGACGGGCGCTCGAGAAAGCCGATTCGCGCGAGAAGACCGTCACCATTCCCCCATTTCACCACAGTCCTTCGATAATCGAATCAATGGTCCGCGTCACGCCGTCCGCGGACTCGCCCCCGGTTCCTCGGGGGCCGGCGGGACCGGGGCCTCCTGCGGGGTCCCGTCCTCGGGCCCTCCCTCCCCCGCCCGGTAGCCGGCCCGGCGGACCGCCTCGGTGAGCTGGGGCAGGCGCCGGCGCAGGACGTCGATCTCCTCGTCGGTGCAGTCGTCGAGCACCGCGAGGACCTCCTCGCCCATGGCCGAGAACATCCGGCGGCCGGAGCGGTAGGCGTGCTCCGTGGCCTGGAGGCTGATCTCCCGCCGGTCGCGGGGGTCGACCGCGCGCACCAGGTGGCCCGCGGCCACCAGCCGCTTGATGACCGTGGTGGTCGCGGAGCCGCTCAGCACGAGCCGCCGGGCGATGTCCCCGGCGCGCACCGGCCGGCCGTCGCGGTTGGCCTGCATGACCTCGTTGAGGGCGTGGACGTCCTTGTGCGCCAGGCCGAAGCGGCGGCGGACCTGGTCCGCGTAGCGCTCGGCCTCGGTGCTGAACTGCTGCAGCAGGAAGAGCACGTCGAATCCCCGGCGTCCCTGGTGCGCGCTGCCGCCCGGTGCCGCGGCGCCGGACGTGCTGGTCGTGCCCTCGTCGGACTGCATGTGCCGATTCTAGGGCGCGGGCACGAGAGAATGGGGCCATGACCGAGAGCAGAGACCAGACCGGACCGGACTCGCCGCCGCCGGAGGCGGCCGGGGGCCCGGCGGTGTCGGTGGTGGTGCCGGCCCGCGACGACGCCGCGCACCTCGCGCGGTGCCTGCGGCTGCTCGCCGCGCAGACCCGGCCGCCGGACGAGATCGTGGTGGTGGACAACGCCTCGAGCGACCGCACCGCCGAGGTGGCCCGCGCCGCCGGGGCGCGCGTGGTGCACGAGCCCGTGCGCGGCATCCCGGCCGCCGCCGCCGCCGGCTACGACGCCGCCCGGGGGGACGTGGTGGTGCGCTGCGACGCGGACAGCGTCCCCGGTCCGGAGTGGATCGCCGGGCTGCTGACGGCCCTCGCGTCCCGTCCGGACGTGGTCGCCGTCACCGGCCCGGGCCGCTTCCACGGCCTTCCGCCGGGGATCGACCGGCTGCTGTCCGCGCTGTACATCGGCCTGTACGTGCTCAGCACGGCCGCCGCGCTGGCCCATCCCCCGCTCTTCGGCACCAACATGGCGATGCGCCGGTCCTGGTGGCTCGATGTCCGGGACGGCGTGCACCGCGACGACCCCGAGCTGCACGACGACTTCGACCTCAGCTTCCGACTGGACCCCGCGCACCGGATCCTGTTCCGGCCCGGGCTGTCCGTGGGCATGTCCCCCCGGGCGCTGCGGGGTGGGCGCCCCGCCGTCCGGCGGCTGGCCCGCGCCTTCCGGACGATCCGGCTCAACTGGGCCGACGAGCCGCCGTGGGAGCGGTGGCAGGCGCGGCTGGGCCACCGGCTGGGCGGAGGTCGCGCATGAGACGGCTCGCCCTGGCGGTGCGGTGGCTCGGCCCCCTCTCCGTGGTGCTCACCGCCCTGTTCTTCGACGCCGTGGGCGCCTCCGTGATGATGCTGGTGTGCCTGGCCATCACCATCACGTGGCGGGCCCGGCTGCCCGCGGCCCTGGAGATCACCACGGACGTGACGGTGCTGGTCGCCGCGTGGAGCTCGGTGTTCCTGCTCTACGAGAAGTACGCGCACTGGGACCTGGTCGTGCACTTCGCGGCCACCGCCGTGCTGGCCGAGCTCGCCTTCCGCGCCCTCGAGCGCTGGTCCCGTCTGACGCCCCCCGGCCCGGTGTCCCACGTGGTGGTGGTCAGCTCCCTGGGCGCGGCGCTGGCCCTGGTCTGGGAGTACCTCGAGCTCGTCGGCTACTACCTCGTGGACCCCCAGGTCAACGTGGGCTACCGCGACACCATGGGCGACCTCGCCGCCGGCCACGCCGGGGCGGTGGTCGCCGGCATCCTCGGCGCCTGGGCCCGGCAGCGGGCGGCGGCCTCCGGCGGCGCCCGGCCGGGCGGTGACGGTGCCCGGCGCGCCACCGACGATCCGGGCGCCGCCCACGATCCGCGCACCACCGAGACGAAGGACTGATCCATGCTCCGGACGAACCTGCTCAGGACCACCGTGCAGACGGCGGCGGCCGCCGCCGCCGGCACCGCCGCCTCCGCCGGGGTGGACAGCCCCTGGTACCGGGACCTGCGCAAGCCCGGGCTGCAGCCGCCGGCCGCGGTGTTCCCGGTCGTGTGGACCGTTCTCTACGCGGACCTGGCGGTGACCTCGGCCGCGGTGCTCACCGAGCTGCAGCGGCAGACCCGCCCGGGCCTGCACCGCCGCGGCCCGCGGGTGCGGACGATCCCGCGGCCGGAGCGCACCCCGTCCGAGGCGGCCCGGCGCGAGCGCGGCTACCGCCGGGCGCTCGCGCTGAACCTCGCCCTCAACGCGGGGTGGAGCTGGGTCTTCTTCACGAAGCACGACACCGCGCTGGCCACGGCCACGGCCGCGGCGCTGACCGCCAGCACCGCCGACCTCGCCCGCCGGGCGGCGCAGGCGCGGCCGCTGCACGGCGCCGCCCTGCTCCCCTACGCCGGCTGGTGCGGGTTCGCCACGCTCCTCGGCGCCCGCATCCACCGGCTGAACTCCTGAGCCGGACCGGGCCCGGCCCGGCTCAGCGGTAGGAGATGGTGACCGCGCCGTGGCGGTAGCCGATCGTTCCGCCCTGGAAGCGCTGGGTGACGGTGTCCCCGGAGCGGCGCTCCGGGGACACCGGGTAGCCCAGCCGCCCGCGCTCGCCCCGGAGGTCGGCGTGGGCCCGCCCGATCGCCCCGCGCACGGCCTGCGCGCCGGTGGCGGGCGACCACAGGACGCGGCCCCGCTCGAAGGTCTGCTGCGCTCCGCCGCCGGCCGGGCCGCCGCGCTCGCCGCCCAGCGGATAGCCCAGCGGACCCGTCGCCCCGCCGAGGGCGGACCAGCGCGCGCCGATGGCGCCGCGCACGGGGGCCGCTCCGGTCCCGGCGCTCCAGACCACCGCGCCCCGCTGGAAGAGCTGCTGGACGCCCCCGGTGCCGTCGCCCCGCTCCCCGCTGCGCGGATAGCCGAGGGAGCCGTTGACGCCGCCGGCCCGGTGCCAGGCGCCGCGCACACCGCCGTGCACCCACCGGGCGCCCGTGTCCGCGCTCCAGTAGATCGCGCCGCGCTCGAACTCCTGGTAGCAGCCGTCCTGCGCGAGACCGCACCGTTCGTGCGAGCGCGGCGCCCCGGTGGACGCACCGATCCGGGCGTGGAGCGCGCCGATGGCCCCCTGCGCGGTGTAGCCCTCCTGCAGCGTGGCCCGGGCGACGGCGGCCCGGGGGTTCACGAGGCCGGCGCCGCAGCCGCCCGGGCAGGCCCCGGGCAGGGGCCGGGCAGTGGCCGCCAGGACCTCCTTGACCTGGGCCGGCGAGAGGGACGGGTCCGTCTCCCGGACCAGGGCCACGACCCCCGCGACCGTGGGACTGGCCATCGAGGTGCCGTACTTGTAGGTGTACGTGCCCCCGCCGGGCCGGGAGCTCCCGGCGTCGGCCGTGGACAGGATCTGCCGGGCGGGATCCCCGCCCGGGGCGGCCAGCGTGACCCGGCCCCAGTTGGAGTAGCCGGCGCGGGCGCCGTGGGCGGTGGTCGCGGCCACCGCGATCACCCCCCGGCAGTTGGCGGGCGACTCCGTCCGGGCGTCCCGGTCGTGGTTGCCGGCCGCCGCCACCACGCTCGTGCCGCGGGCGAGGGCACGGTCGATGCCGTCCTGCAGGGACGCCGGACAGGTGCTGGACAGGAAGCCGAGGCTGAGGTTCACCACGGTGGCCGGGTGGGGGTTCGCCGGGACGCCGTCGACGTCCTCGCCGGCGGCCCAGGCGATCGCCACGGCGATGTCGGAGACGTACCCGTCCCCGCAGGCGCCCAGGGCGCGCACCGGCAGCAGCTTCGCCCCGTGGGCGACCCCGGCCACGCCGGTCGCGTTGTTGCCCCGCGCCGCCGCGATGCCGGCCGTGTGCGTGCCGTGCCAGGAGGAGGTCCTCGCGGCGGCACCGATCCCGCACTCGCCGGGGCCGGCGTAGTCCCCCTCGTCCCGCGGATCCGGATCCCAGCCGTCGCCGTCGCGCGAGTGGCCCGGCTGCACGCCGCCGGCGTGCAGGGAGACGAAGTCGTGGCCCGGCAGGACGTTGGCGTCGAGGTCGGGGTGGGGCGTGATCCCGGTGTCCACGACCGCGACGGTCTGTCCGCTGCCGGTGGCCCGGTCCCACGCGCCGGGCAGGCCGAGGCCCGCGGGCACGGGCTGGAGGTTCCACTGGGACGTCGCGTAGTAGGGGTCGTCGGGCACCGCGGCGATGCCGGCGAGATGGTCCGGCTCGGCGTACTCGACGGCCGGGTCCTCCTCGAGGGCGCCGGTCAGGATCGCGAGCTCCTCCGCCCCCAGGAGCTCGCCCGCCGCCACGACCTTGGCCTCGTCCACGGTCTCGCTGACCTCGGCCAGCCGGGGCGCCGTCCCCGCGCGCTCGCCCGCCGCCGCGCCCCCGGGTGCGATCCGCTCCGCGGCCTCCGCGTAGATCCGCTGCCGGGCGCGGGGCCCGGGCTCCGCGCCGGCCGTGAACTTCACGATCACCCGGTCGGTCGCCCCGGCGCTCCGTGACCCGACCGGCGCGGGCGCGGGCACGGCCGGCGCGGTGGTCTCCGCCGTCGGCCCGGCCGCCGCCGGGGCCGTGGCGCCGACGAGGAGCAGGACCAGGGCGGCCGTCAGGGCGCGGCCGTGGAAGGACGTCATGGGTTCTCCAGGCGGTGGGGGACGCGGTCCGCAGCGAGGGCTGCCGCGCACCCACCGCGGGAAGCGGGGGCCGGCGCCGCTGCGCTCAGCGTACGGAGCGGTTGCTTTTGTTACCGAATGGGAAGATCCATGATTCCGTTGGTACCTGGTCGGCGAGAGCGGCGCGGCCCGGGCACGACGACGGCGCCGCCCACCCGGGAGGTGGACGGCGCCGCGGGGCGGACCGGAGCGTCAGCGGGCGGTGGGGACCGTCCACCACTGTGTCGGCAGGAACAGCTCCCAGCGGGCGCCGAGACCGGCGTTCCAGATGATCCACCCGTTGCTGAACTCCTGGAAGCAGGGCGTGCCCCCCAGGGCGCACAGCTCGCGGGAGCGGGGCTCCCCGGTGGTCGCGCTGATCTTCCGGTGCAGGGCCCCGATGCCGCCGGCGGTGCCGAAGGGCGCGCCGCCCTGCGCCGCGATCAGCGCGGAGACCGGGTCCACGATGCCGGCGCCGCAGCCGGGCGCGCACCCGCCCGGGGCCTGCCGGGCCGTGGAGGTCAGCGCGTCCTGGAGGCCTGCCACGCCCAGCCCCGGGGCGGCCTCACGGAGCAGCGCCACGGCGCCGGAGACCGCCGGCGCCGCCATGGACGTGCCGTTGCGCTCCGTGTACGCGGGCGCGCCGGGGCCCTGGGTCCCGGTGTTGCCGGTCGACAGGATCTGCGCGTAGGGGTCCCCGCCCGGGGCCGCGAGCGTGACCGAGCCGAAGTTGGAGTACGGGGCCAGGGCGCCCGAGACGTCCGTCGCGGCCACCGCGATCACGCCGGGGCAGTTGGCGGGAGCGGACTGCGCGGCGTCCACGCCCTGGTTGCCCGCGGCCACGACCACGGGGATCCCCCGGTTCAGGGCCTCCCCGATCGCGGACCGCAGCACCGCCGGGCACTCCCCCGGCACGCCGAGGCTGAGGTTGATGACCGTCGCGGGGTTCGGGTTGGCGGCGGCGCCGGCCACCGGGGCGCCGGCGGCCCACCGGACGCCGGCGGCGACGTCGGTGATGTACCCCTGGCTGCAGGCGCCCACGGCGCGCACCGGGAGGATCTTCGCGTCCGGGGCCACCCCGGAGATGCCCTGGCCGTTGTTCGCGTCGGCCGCGGCGATGCCGGCCGTGTGCGTGCCGTGCCAGGTGGAGCTCGGGGTCATGGGGCTGTTGGGGCACAGCACGGCGTCGGGGTGGTCGCCCATGTCGGTCGGGTCCGGGTCCCACCCGTCGCCGTCCCGGCCGTTCTCCGCCGTGGAGACGAAGTCGTAGCCGGGCAGCACGTTCGCGTCCAGGTCCGGATGGGCGGTGATCCCCGTGTCCACGACGGCGATGGTCTGCCCGGCGCCGGTGGCCCGGTCCCACGCGAGGGGCATGCCCACGCCGGCCGGGTCGTCCCACAGGCTCCACTGCATCGCCGCGAAGGACGGGTCGTTCGGCACCGCGGCGGTGGTCGCCAGCAGGTCCGGTTCCGCGTACTCCACGGCGGGGTCCTGCTCGAGGGCGGTGGTCAGGGCCTCGAGCTCGGTGCCGGTCAGCATCGCGTCGGTGCGCACCACCTGCGCGCCGTCCGCGGTGGCTGCGGTCTCGACGAGCGCGGTGCCCCCGGCCCGGTCGGCGGCCTGCGCGTACACGACGTCACGGGTGTCCTCGGCGGCGTCCCGGAACTGCACCACGAGCCGGTCGGTCGCCGGTGCGGCGGCACCGGGATCCGTCGCGGCGACTGCCGGTCCCGGCTCGGCGGCGGGCGCGGCGGCCCCGGTCGCCGCCGCGGCCGAGCCCAGCGGGACGAGGGCGAGGGCCGCCGAGAGCGCGAGCGAGGCGGTGGTGCTGCGGGTGGTCGTCAAGTGTTCCTCCGGCCGTCGGGACGGGAGGCGGCACGGGACGCACAGCCCACCCCCCGATGGACTGGAGCGGAGACGATCCCCCTGCGGAAACGGAGCCCCCACTCCTGTGCTCCGCCCAGCGTAGGGAGGGTGTGCACGTGTGACCGAATGCGAACCCTGCGGCCGGGGCCAGGACGGCACCCGCGCGGGGTGCCGGGCGCTCAGCCGGCCCGGGCGATGCGCAGGGCGCCGGCGATCAGCGGGACCTGCAGCGGGAGCCGCACGAGCGTCACGGCCCGCCGCACCGGGGAGCCCCGGCGGGCGCGCCAGGCCATGGTGACGTTGCCGGGCCAGACGCCCACGAAGAGGGCGGCCGCGGCCCAGCCGCCGGCGCGTCGCGTGCCGGGACGGAGCAGCAGCGCTCCGACGCCGATCTCCGCGACTCCGGAGCCCAGCGTCCAGGCCCGGGGGGACCCGGGCAGGAACCGGGGGATCAGCCCGTCGAACGGCGCGGGCCGGACGAGGTGCAGCGCGCCCGTCCCGCACAGCACCGCACCCATCCGCCGGGCGCGCGCCGCCGCGGAGCGGGAGCGGCCGGGAACCGCGCCGGACGGGGACTGCGGGGATCGTCGGGGCACGGGACCAGGATACGCAGGGGACGTGCCGCCGCGTGACGGATGGCACAGTCGGGGCCCGGCATAGACCCGCCCCCGGCTTTGTTGACGTGTACATCACCGTGTTCGTGCCCCCGAAAGGACTTCCCGTGGCTCCCGAGACCCTGCAGGACCAGCTCACCCTCGACGCCCTCGCCGCCGACCTGCTCTTCCGCGAGGCCCGCACCGCGTCCGAGTTCCTCGACGAGCCCGTGGCCGACGAGCAGCTGCGGGCGGCCTTCGAGCTCGCCAAGATGGGCCCCACCGCCATGAACATCCAGCCGCTGCGCGTGACGTGGATCCGCTCCGCGGCGGCCCGGGAGCGCCTGCTCCCCCACATGGCCGGGGGCAACCGGGCGAAGACCGCCGCCGCGCCCGTCGTCGCGGTGCTGAGCTACGACCTCGACTGGCACGAGCACCTGCCCGTCGTCTTCCCGCCCGGCGCCGGCAACCAGGAGATGTTCGCCGGCGACGAGGAGCTGCGCGCGCAGATGGGCCGGGACAACGCCCACCTGCAGGCCGGGTACTTCGTGCTGGCGGTGCGCGCCGTCGGCCTCGCCGCGGGTCCCATGGGCGGTTTCGACGCCGCCGGGGTGGACGCCGAGTTCCACGCCGGCACGAGCCTGCGCTCGCTGATGGTCGTGAACATCGGCGCCCCCGCCGCCCCGCGCCACGACCGGCTGCCGCGCCTGGACTTCGACGCCGCGACCACCACTGTCTGAGCCGGCCCCGGGCGGACCCGGCGTGGGCGGGGGCGCCCCGCCCCCCCC
>NZ_JBHVDI010000012.1:0-42037 GCF_042802875.1 Kocuria sp. NPDC057446
CCCCCGAGGGGCCGGCGGGCGTCGCTGTCGGAGACGGGTGCGGGATCAGGCGTCGCCGCCCGCGTTGCCGGTGGTGCCGGCGGTGACCTCGTCCAGGCGGTAGCGCTCGAACGCCCGGGCCGGGGCCCCGTCGTCCACCTCCCCGCGGTCGGCGAGCATCTGCAGTGCCCGCACCACGATGGAGTGGACGTCCGTCCGGAACCAGCGCCGGGCCGCGGCGCGGGTGTCGGAGAAGCCGAAGTCGTCGGCGCCCAGGGTCGCGAAGTCGTTCGGCAGGTACTGCCGGATGCGGTCCGGCAGCTCCGAGACGAAGTCCGTGGAGGCGATGACGGGCCCCTCCGCCCCGGCGAGCTGCTGGGCCACGAACGGCACCCGGCGCGGTGCCCCGGGGTGGTGGAACGCCTCCCGCTCGGCGGCCAGGCCGTCGCGGCGCAGCTCGTTCCACGAGGTCACCGACCACACGTCCGCAGAGACCTGCCACTCCTCGGCCAGCAGCTGCTGGGCCTGCAGGGCCCACGGCACGGACACGCCCGAGCCGAGCAGCTGGACCTTCGGACCGGGGTGCTCGGAGCGGGCGACCCGGTGGATGCCGCGCACGATGCCCTCGACGTCGACGCCCTCCGGCTCGGCCGGCTGCTGGTACGGCTCGTTGTAGACCGTCAGGTAGTACATGACGTCCCGATCGGGCGAGTCCGGGCCGTACATCTGCTCGAGCCCGTGCCGGACGATGTGCGCGATCTCGTAGCCGTAGGCCGGGTCGTAGCTGCGCACCGCCGGGTTGGTGCCGGCGAGCACGGGGGAGTGGCCGTCGGCGTGCTGGAGGCCCTCGCCGGTGAGCGTGGTTCGCCCGGCGGTGGCCCCGATGACGAACCCGCGGGTCATCTGGTCGGCGGCGGCCCAGAAGGAGTCGCCGGTGCGCTGGAAGCCGAACATCGAGTAGAAGATGTAGACCGGCACCATGGGCTCGCCGTGGGTGGCGTAGGCGGTGCCCGCGGCGGTGAACGCCGCGACGGCGCCGGCCTCGTTGATCCCCGGGTGGAGCAGGACGCCCTGCGGGGACTCCTTGTAGGCGAGCATGAGCTCGCGGTCCACGGAGAGGTAGTTCTGGCCGTTGGGGTTGTAGATCTTCGCGGTGGGGAAGAAGGAGTCCATGCCGAAGGTGCGGGCCTCGTCGGGGACGATGGGCACGATCCGGTGGCCGAAGTCCTTGGCCCGCATGAGGTCCCGCAGCACGCGCACGAAGGCCATGGTGGTGGCCGCCATCTGCTTGCCGGAGCCCTTCTTCGCGGACCGGTAGGCGTCGTCGTCGGGCAGCTCCACGGGCGCGGGACGGTTCCGGCGTGCGGGCAGGCCTCCGCCCAGCGCCCGGCGCCGCTCGAGCAGGTACCGGATCTCCGGGGCGTCGGGGCCCGGGTGGTAGTACGGGGCGCCGTAGAGGTCGTCGTCGATCTGCTCGTCGGTGACCGGGATGCGCAGGAGGTCGCGGAAGGCCTTGAGGTCCTCCAGGGTCAGCTTCTTCATCTGGTGGGTCGCGTTGCGTCCCTCGAAGGAGGCGCCCAGTCCGTAGCCCTTCACCGTCATCGCGAGCACCACGGTCGGCCGGCCCTCGTGCTCGGTGGCGGCCTGGTAGGCGGCGTAGACCTTCCGGTAGTCGTGGCCACCGCGCTTGAGGGCCCAGATCTCGTCGTCGCTCATGTGGGCGACGAGCTCCTTGGTCGTGGTGGACCGGCCGAAGAAGTGGTCGCGGACGAATCCGCCGGACTCGGCCTTGAAGGTCTGGAAGTCCCCGTCGAGGGTCTCGTTCATGATCCGCACCAGCTCGCCGTTCGTGTCGGCCGCCAGCAGGGGGTCCCACTCCCGTCCCCACAGCACCTTGATCACGTTCCAGCCGGCGCCGCGGAAGAACGCCTCCAGCTCCTGGACGATCTTGCCGTTGCCGCGCACCGGCCCGTCGAGGCGCTGCAGGTTGCAGTTGACCACGAAGTTCAGGTTGTCGAGCTTCTCGTTGGCGGCCAGCTGCAGGAGGCCGCGGGACTCCGGCTCGTCCATCTCGCCGTCGCCCAGGAACGCCCAGACCTGCTGGTCGGAGGTGTCCTTGATGCCGCGGTGCTGCAGGTAGCGGTTGAACTGCGCCTGGTAGATCGCGTTCATCGGTCCGATGCCCATCGAGACCGTGGGGAACTGCCAGAAGTCCGGCATCGAGCGGGGGTGCGGATAGGACGGGATGCCGTTGCTGCCCTTGGACTTCTCCTGCCGGAACCCGTCCAGCTGCTCCTCGGTGAGCCGGCCCTCCAGGAACGCCCGGGCGTACATGCCCGGGGAGGCGTGGCCCTGGAAGAAGACCTGGTCCCCGCCGCCGGGGTGGTCGGGGCCGCGGAAGAAGTGGTTGAAGCCGACCTCGTAGAGGGTCGCCGCGCCCGCGTAGGTGGAGATGTGGCCGCCCACCCCGATTCCCGGGCGCTGGGCCCGGTGCACCATCACGGCGGCGTTCCAGCGCAGCCAGCGGCGGTAGGTGCGCTCGACGTCCTCGTCGCCGGGGAACTCCGGCTCCTGGTCCACGGCGATCGTGTTCACGTAGTCCGTGGTGACCGCCGGGGCGGCAGGGGTCGCCGATCCGGGTCGGGGGGCCGACGCCTGGAGGATGTACTGCGTCCGCTCCCGCACCTGCTTCTCGATGAGGTCCTCGAACGATCCCGCCCACGCCGCGGTCTGTCGCGGGGAGCCGTGGGGGAGATCGGGTGCCGGTCGGTGGTGGGTCTCGACCAAGGGGTCAGGGTTCACGTCAACTCTTTCTCAGTAGTGATGGGTGGAGAAGAGATCTGTCCGGTGCACGACCTGCGGCGCCGGGGTCCCCGGCGCCGCAGGAGGTTCACGGTGGATCGATGCTGGTGCGTCAGTGCGCGGAGGAGCCGCCGGGGCCGCCCGGGGTCCTGCAGACCCTGGTGTCGATGATCTCGCCGGCGGCGGTGACCACGGGGACCGGATTGCCGTCGCAGTCCACGAGCTTGCCGTCCTTGACGGTGTCGCCCTCCTGCAGGTGGTCCTGCAGGTGCTCCAGGCTCTCGTAGCGCACGGCGCGCACCGGGGCGTTGGCGAAGACGGAGCCCGTGCCCCGCGCCGGGTTGCCGGCGCGGAACTCGTTGTAGAGCAGGTTCAGCAGCACGGCCATCACGGCCGCGGAGCTGATGCCCGAGTGGAAGATGGTCTCGAACCAGCCCGGGAAGTTCGCGTAGATCTCCGGGACCGCGATCGGCAGCATGCCGAAGCCGATGGACGTGGCCACGATGATCAGGTTGGCGCCGTTCTTGTAGTCCACCTTCGCCAGGGTGCGGATGCCGGAGGCGGCCACGCTGCCGAAGAGCACGATGCCGGCCCCGCCGAGCACGGGCGGCGGCACCGCCGCGACGACCCGGCCGAGGACGGGGAGCAGGCCGAGGACCACCAGGATCACACCACCGGCCGTGACCACGAAGCGGCTCTTGACGCCGGTGATGGCGACGAGCCCCACGTTCTGGGCGAAGGCGCTCTGGGTGAAGCCGTTGAAGAGCGGGGCGACCGCGGAGGCCGCCATGTCGGCGCGCAGGCCGTCGGCGATGCGCTTCTTGTCGACCTTGGTGTCCACGATCTCGCCGACGGCGATGATGTCGGCGGTGGTCTCGGTGAGGATCACCAGCACCACGATGAACATGGAGAGGATCGCGGCCACCTCGAAGACCGGGGGCCCGAAGGCCAGCGGCTCCGGGAAGGCGAAGATGTTGCCCTCGAGCACCTGGCTGAAGTCGGCCTTGCCGAGCAGCGTCGCGGCGATCGTGCCCAGCACCAGGCCCAGGAGGATGGACAGCCGGGAGATGACGGCGCTGCCCACCTTGGACAGCAGCAGGATGATCAGCAGCGTCAGGCCGGCCAGCCCGAGATTGCCCACCGAGCCGTACTCGGGGGACTGCGCGTTGCCGCCCATGGCCCATCGGGCCGCCACGGGGAACAGCGTCAGGCCGATCGCGGTGATCACCACGCCGGTGACCACCGGGGGGAAGAAGCGCACGATGCTGGCGAAGAAGGGCGTGATGAGGAAGCCGAGGACCGCGGAGGCGATCACGGCGCCGAAGACGGCCTGGATGCCGCCGTCGCCCTGGGCGATCGCGGTCATGGTGGCCACGGACGCGAAGGAGGTGCCCTGCACGAGGGGCAGCTGGGAGCCGAAGAACTTGATGCCCCACGACTGCAGGATCGTGGCGAGACCGCCCACGAAGAGGCAGGCCGCGATGAGCAGGCCCTGCTCCTGGGGGCTCACCCCGGCGACGCCGCCGATGATGAGCGGTGGTGCGATGATGCCGCCGTACATGGTGAGCACGTGCTGCAGCCCGTAGCCGAGGCTGCTGCCCACCCCGAGGTACTCGTCCTCCGGACGGGGTCGGGTGCGGGTGCTGGGCGGCTCGGCGGTGCGTGACCTGGCCATGGTGTTCTCCTAGGGATCCTGGTGACGGGAGAGACCCGGTGCCGGCGTCGGGGCGGGACCGGGGCGGAGCGAGGAGGTCGAGAGAGGTGCGCGGTGCGCGGTGGTCGCGGCAGGAGTGCCGGACGGGCGGGCGGCGGGCTCGCCGGCCGCAGGAGGGTGTGGCGGGGGCCCGTCGTCGTCGTGCGCGGACGGCGACGACGGACCCCGGTGGCGCCGCCGTGGGCGGCGCCGGGCGGGGCGCGGCTCAGCAGAAGCCGGCGATGCCCATCCAGGCGTGCTCGTTCTCGGGCGCTCCCTTGCGCTGGACGGTGGCCTCGATCAGGCCGAACGGACGGTCCGCCGCGTAGTGCGTCTCGTTGTTGTTCGGCAGGTCGCAGAACCCGAGGTCGTAGACGAAGTGGTGCTTGTTCGGGCAGGAGAACTTGATCTCGTCGATCTCCGGGTGGGCCTCGATGACGGCCTTGCCCATGAGGTAGAGGGTCTCCTGCAGCGCCCGGGAGTAGTGGTCGGTGAACTTGCTCAGGATGATCTTCTTGACGTCCTCGTAGACGGCGTCGAAGTCCACGTCGGTGGTGTTGTACCGCCAGCGGGTGGCCACGTCCGTGGACATGATCCGGTCCTCGGTCTCGGGCAGCGTCGTGTACTGGTCCTTGGGGTAGCCCGCGAAGCCGGACTCGGTGGACTTCAGGACCGTGAGGTCCTTGAACCCGGAGATCACGGTGCGGGACCCGCCCTCGGCCACGACCACCGCGGTGCGCACCTCGTCCTTGTTCTGCACGAAGCAGTGGTCGTGGTCGTCGATCCGGTTCCAGGCGTGCTCCTGGGCGGCCCAGCGGCCCCCGGTGATCCACTCGAACTCACCGGTGAAGTGGTCGGCGAGCTTGAGCAGGAACTGCTCGGGCGACTCGATCCCGTACTGCTGGGCGAAGGCGAAGACGGTGTTCTTCTGCGTGTCGGTCGGCACGCAGTGGGCGTTGTCGCCCTCCGTGTGCACCGCTTCGAGGTCGCCGCGCAGCTGCGAGGTGACCACGAGGTCGCGGATCTCGTGCCGGTCGGTGGCGCGGTCGACGCGCACGACGTGGTTCTCGGCCTTGCCGTACTGGTTCTTGCCCAGGACGACGGTGTCCGTGGCCGTCCGGGTGGTGACGTCGGTCATGACGGTTCTCCTTCGAGTGTGCGAAGTGCTCTCTGCTGCTCGGGGCGGTCGAAGACGGGCGGACCCGTCAACTCCTGGGTCAACTGCCCCGGTAGGTGGAAAAGGCGAACGGGCTCAGCAGGAGCGGCACGTGGTAGTGCCGCTCCTCGGCCTGCACCGTGAAGTTCACCGTCACGAACGGGTAGAACGTCGGCTGGTTCCGGCCGGCGAAGTACTCTCCCGTGGCGAAGGTGATCCGGTAGTCGCCGGATTCCAGGGTCTCTGGGCCCAGTTCGGGCACGCGGCCGTCGGCGTTGGTCTCGGCGGTCGCGACGGAGGTGCCGTCGGCGGCCTCGAGGGTCACGGCGATCCCCTGGGCGGGGGTGCCGGTGACGGAGTCGAGGACGTGGGCGGTGACGTAGCTCATGGGGTGACGAGTCCTTCGAGTCGGAGGAGGGCGATCTGGCGCAGCTGGTCGGCGACCACGGCCTGTTCCGTCCCGGGGTCGTTGTCCATGCGGGCGGAGAGCTGGTCGAGGATCTCCTCGGGGGTGCGCCCGGCGGCGCGGATGAGGAACACCTGGCCGAACCGCTCCTCGTAGGCGAGGTTGCCCTCGCGCAGGCGCTGCTGGACGCCGGCGTCCGACGGGTCGACCGCAGACTGCTCCGCGCGCGAGAGTCCCGCCTCCGCGTGGTCGCCCTCGGCCCGCTCGCCGATGCGAGGGTGGTGGGCCAGGGCCCCCTCGATCTCCTCGGCGCTGAACGGCTTCGCGGCCGTCCGGGCCGTGGCGAGCAGGGCATCATGGTGGGCGTAGGGCCGGGCGTCGACCACGGCCTCCAGCCAGCGCGGGACGTCGAGCGCCGGCCGGACGACCTCGGTCGCCTGGGTCCTGTTGAGGGTGTTGAACTCGGTGAGCTTCATGGGGTGCGCCTTACGACCTTTCCGGATTCCATAATGTGGAATAAAACTTTCACTACATACAGTGAACTGGCTCACAGGCGAGAAGTCAATGGGTCGGGGAATATTCCACCGACCATGACGGGCCCGTGGTCGCGGCGTCCGTGCACACCAGGATCGAGGAGGCAGAGATGCAGGCAGCGAGAGATGTGGCAGAGGGGTCGGGGCAGGGGGCGGCGCACGAGAAGGTGGCCGTGGTGACCGGGGCCGGCTCGGGGATCGGCCGGGTCGTGGCCCGGCACTTCCTGGCGGCCGGATGGGTGGTCGTGCTCGCCGGCCGGCGGCGCGCCGCGCTGGTCGAGACGGCCGGAGGGGATCCGGGTGCCCACATCATGCCGGTCGACGTGGCCGACGCGCAGAGCGTGTCGGAGGCCTTCCGGGAGATCGAGCGGCTCACCGGGCGGATCGACGTGCTGTTCAACAACGCGGGCACCTTCGGGCCCCGCGGCGAGGTGGACGAGATCGATCCGGAGGAGTGGGGGCGCACGCTGGGGGTCAACCTCACCGGGGCGTTCCTGTGCTCGGCGCAGGCCGTCCGGATCATGAAGCGGCAGACCCCCCGGGGCGGGCGGATCATCAACAACGGCTCGATCTCCGCGCACGCGCCCCGGCCGCTGTCCGCCGCCTACACCGCGAGCAAGCACGCCGTCACCGGCCTCACCCGGTCCCTCGACCTGGACGGGCGCCCGTACGGCATCACCTGCGGGCAGATCGACATCGGCAACGCGGCCACGGAGCTGCTGGCGGGGCTGGGCGTGGACGGCGGCGCCCTGCAGGCCGACGGCACGCTGCGGCCGGAGCCGAGCTTCCCCGTCGAGGAGGTGGGACGGGCCGTGCTGATGATGGCCCAGCTCCCTGCCTCCGCCACGGTCAACTCGCTCGTGCTGACCGCCTCCGGGATGCCGTTCGCCGGCCGCGGCTGACGGGGCGGGGGTGCACTGCGACGCATCGGCGGCGGCGCCCCCGAGGTCGCGGCCCCTCTTGACGGCGAGCCCTGGAGTCGCTAAATTCCATATTGTGGAAACATAATTCCGTAGTACGAATCCAGGAGGAACCCGTGAACCACACCGCGCCGTCGCCCGCACCTGCGGTCTTCTTCGACTACACCGCCATCGACTGCGACCCGGACCTCAGCCGCCCGCTGCAGCGGCACCGGCGGACCGCCCCCCTGTGGGCGCTCGCGGTGTCCTCGGCCTGCGTGGGCGCGATGGTGGGCCGCGTGGCCGCTCGACGCCTCCCCTAGCCACGTCCTCCAGGAGCCGGAACGGACCAGCGCGCCGGCTCGCTTCACCGATCCACCCCTTGAGGAGCTCCCATGACCCAGCAGATCCAGACCGGCCGGCAGGCCCCCGACCTCGCCCTCACCGACCACGAAGGACGGCGGGTGCGGCTCTCCGAGCTGCGCGACCGCAAGGTGATCGTCTACTTCTACCCCAAGGCCTTCACCCCCGGCTGCACCTCCGAGGCGTGCGACTTCCGGGACAACCTCGCCTCGCTCCAGCACCTGGGCTACACCGTGCTCGGCGTCTCCGGGGACGACCCCGAGACCCTGTCCCGATTCGCCGAGGAGCACCACCTTCCCTACCGGCTGCTCTCCGATCCCGACGGGCAGGCCGCCCGGTCGTGGGGTGCCTGGGGGGAGAAGACGGTCAACGGGCAGATCCGGACCGGCCCGCTCCGCTCGACCTTCGTCATCGCGCAGGACGGCACCGTGAGCTCCGCGGAGTACAACGTCCAGGCCGAAGGCCACGTCAAGAGCCTGCGGGAGCGGCTGGGCGGCTGAGCAGCACCGGTCCGGACAGCGGCGCGCGACGACGAGCGCACCGAGCTGCCGAATCCCTCCCCCTTTCCCGCGTGCCGATGACAGGACGTTCCATGAGACGAGCGAAGATCGTTGCCACCTTCGGCCCTGCCGTGGCCGGCCGTGCCCGGACCCGGGCCCTGCTGGCGGCCGGGGTCGACGTGGCGCGGCTGAACATGAGCCACGGCGACCACCGGGTCCACGAGACCACCTACCTCGACATCCGGGCGGCCGCGGCCGAACTGGGCCGCGAGGTGGGCGTCATGGCGGATCTGCAGGGACCGAAGATCAGGCTGGGCCGATTCCTCGACGGCCCCCACCACCTGGCCGTCGGCGACCGGTTCACCATCACCGTCCGGGACGTCGCGGGCACCCCGGAACTCTGTTCCACCACCTTCACGGGCCTGCCCCGGGACGTCCGCGCCGGCGATGCGCTGCTGATCGACGACGGCAAGGTCGCCCTGCGGGCCGTCGAGGTCACGGAGCACGAGGTGGTCACCGAGGTGACGGTGCCCGGGACGGTGTCGGACAACAAGGGCATCAATCTCCCCGGGGTCCCGGTCGATGTTCCCGCGCTGTCGGACAAGGACGAGGCGGACCTGCGCTGGGCGCTGCGCCGGGGGGTCGACTTCATCGCCCTGTCCTTCGTCCGCGACGCGGCCGACGTCGACCGCGTCCACGAGATCATGGACGAGGAGGGCCGTCGGGTCCCGGTGATCGCCAAGATCGAGAAGCCCCAGGCCGTGGCCGCCCTGGAACGCATCGTCGACGCCTTCGACGCCCTCATGGTCGCCCGCGGCGACCTGGGCGTGGAACTGCCCCTCGAGCAGGTGCCGATCGTGCAGAAGCGGGCGATCGAACTGGCCCGGCGCTGGGCCAAGCCGGTCATCGTGGCCACCCAGGTCCTGGAGTCCATGATCGACAGCCCCCGGCCCACCCGCGCGGAGGCCTCCGACTGCGCCAACGCGGTGCTCGACGGTGCGGACGCGGTCATGCTCTCCGGGGAGACCAGCGTGGGCGCCCACCCGGTGGGCACGGTGCAGACGATGGCCCGCATCATCACCTCCACCGAGGCCCACGGACTGGAGCGCATCCCGCCCCTGGGCAGCGCACCGCGGACCCGCGGTGGGGCCGTCACCCTCGGCGCGGTGGCCATCGCCGACCAGCTCGGGGCGCACTCCATCTGCACCTTCACCCAGACCGGGGACTCCGCCCGCCGGCTCTCCCGGCTGCGCCCGCTCCGACCGGTCTACGCGTTCACCCCCGCCCGGGACGTGCGCAATCAGCTCACCCTCGCCTGGGGCGTGCATCCCGTTCTCGCCCCGGCGCCTGCGCACACCGACGCGATGGCCGCCCACATCGACACCGCGCTGCTGGGCATGGAGCTGGCCGCGCCCGCGGACCTGGTGGTGATGTCGGCCGGCTCGCCTCCCGGGGTGCCCGGATCCACCAACCTCATCAAGCTGCACCAGATCGGCGACGCATCCGGCCGAGCCGCTGATCCGTCCCCCGGGGTCTGAGCCCGTCGAGCGCTCCGGCCCCGGAGGGCGGTCGGGGCTCAGCCCCGGAAGGTCAGCTCGGTGCAGAGGTCGTCGCCGAGCACGAAGCGGCGCACCGGGGCGCGCAGGGCGCCGGAGAGGTGGTCCGCACCCGGGAACCGGATGCCGGGCACCCCGTCCCCGATGAGCATGGGCGCGGTGGTGAGGTAGAGCCGGTGCAGCGTCCCCGCGGCCAGGAACCGGGAGACGGTGCGTCCGCCGCCCTCGACGAGCACGCGCTGCAGGCCGCGCCGGGCCAGCGCCCCGAGCACGACCGGCGGAGCCAGCCCGTCCTCGCCGACGGGCACCCGCAGCACCGTGACGTGCGACGCAGGCGCAGCGGGCACGTCCGCGTGCGCACCGACCACCCACAGCGTGGGCGCGGCGCCGTCCGTGAGCACGGCCGAGGTCAGCGGGGCCCGCGCCGAGGGGTCCAGGACCACCCGGGCGGGGTGGGCGCCGGGCACGGCGCGGACGGTCAGCCGGCAGTCGTCGGCGACGACCGTGCCGACGCCCACGACCACGGCGTCCACCAGCGCCCGCAGCCGGTGCAGGTGCTCCCGGTCCTCCGGGCCGGTCACGAACTCGGCGTGGCCGGTGCGGGAGGCGATGAACCCGTCCAGGCTCTGTCCCAGCTGCGCGAGGACGAGGGGGCCCCGGTGCGCCACGAGCGGTCCGTAGCGCTCGACGAGCTCCGCCCCCGGCTGCGGGACGGACCGGGTCCGGCCGGCGAGCAGGGCCTCCCAGGCCACGGCCGCGGCGCCGGTCGTGGCAGGGCCGTCGTCGTCGGGGGACGGCGGGGCGTCTCCGGCGACGCGGGGCGCGGGGCTCTCGGGCACGGGGGCAGCCACGGGGTCCGTCACGGGGTCAGTCCCGGGCGAGGAACCGGTCCCGGGCCGTCTCCTCGGCGATGGCCCGCAGCCGGTCGTACTGGTGGGCGGCGCTGGACTCGAGCGTCCGCAGCTCCTCTGCGTCGAGGCGCGGTTCGGCGGGGACGAGCTCCAGGAGCGTGACCCACATGCTGCGCTTGGCGACCACCAGGGACTGCAGCATCTCGAGCTCCCCGTGGGCGGCGATGCCGGTCCGCTCCCGGATCCTGCTCAGCGGATTGAGCCGGGAGGCGATGCCCGTGACGGTCCCGAGCCCCTTGGCCACCCGCCGCCGGGCGGAGGCCGGGCGGCCGGAGCCCGGACGGCCGGAGCCCAGCCGGTCGAGCATCGCCTCGAGGCGGCCGATGTCGTTCTTGATCTCGTCGACGAACGTCGCGAACCGGTCCCCGTAGGGGGTGCCGGCCCACGTGGTGGCCGCCTCGTCGAAGAGCCGCACCCCGGAGAGGGCGCCCATGTAGTGCCCGAGCATGTACGCCTCGAGCTTGTCGGTCTGGACCCGTGCGTCCGCGGTGCCGTTCGGGCCGGCGTGCGCCTGCTCGCTCATCTGCTTCTCCTCGCTCGTGGGAAGGACCTTGCCGGTGCGCGCCAGGAGCCTGCCGGCACCCCGTGCGGATCACCCCGGTCCTCCACCCTACTGACTCCGTTCCCGCCGCGGCAGGAGGGCCGCGGCGGGAGCAGTGCGGCGGGAGCCGGTGCGGGGCGACCGGCGGGGAGGGAACCATAAGGGATGTGACTATCATGGGGCCCATGACTGAGAACGCGAGCGGATCCCCGGATCCCGACGAGCAGCAGACCATCGGCGCCTCCAGCCCCGAGCCGGGCAGCGGGCTCGACCGCGACCCGGACGACTGGGCCACCGGCGAGGAGCCGATGACCAGCGCCCAGCGCAGCTACCTCGACACCCTGGCCCGCGAGGCCGGCGAGGAGCTGCCGGCGGACCTGACCAAGGCCGAGGCGTCCAAGCACATCGACCGTCTGCAGGGCGAGAGCGGCCGGGTCCAGGACCAGTAGGTCCTGGACGGGCGGAGGGGGAGCACCGTGAAGATCGTCGTCCTGGGAGCCACGGGCAACGCGGGCACCGCGGTGCTCCGGCGGCTGCACGCCGCGCCGGAGGTCACGCGGATCGTCGGAGTCTCCCGCGAGGGGCCGGAGCGGGACGGTGAGCCCTACGACGGCGTGGAGTGGCACACCGTGGACGTCGCCGCGAAGGAGTCCACCGCGGCGCTGGCGGAGATCATGGCCGGCGCCGACGCCGTGATCCACCTCGTGTGGCTCATCCGCCCCAACCGGGACTTCGCGCTGATGCACGAGACCAACGTGGACGGCCTCGTCCACGTGCTCGACGCCCTGGTCCTCGCGGGTGTGCCGCAGATCGTCTACCCCTCCTCGCTCGGCGCCTACAGTCCCGGCCCCAAGGACCGGACCGTGGACGAGTCCTGGCCCGTCGGCGGCGTCGACACCTCGCACTACAACGTGCAGAAGGCCGAGACGGAGGCGCTGCTCAACCGGTTCGAGGAGGCCCACCCCGACGTGGTGGTGACCCGGCTGAGGCCCGGCTTCCTGTTCCAGGCGGGCGCCGCCCCCGAGATCGGGGACTACTTCCTCGGCGCCCTCGTGCCCAAGGGCCTGATCGCCCGGCTGCGCCTGCCCGTGCTGCCGTTCCCCGAGAAGTTCCGCTTCCAGACGCTGCACACCGACGACGTCGCGGACGCGTTCTGGCGGGTGATCCAGCACCGCGCCGGCGGGGCGTTCAACATCGCGGCCGAGCCGGTGATCGGCGCCGACGGCGTGGCACAGGTGCTCGGCGCCCGGCGCGTGCTGCCCGTGCCCCCGGCCCTGGTCCGGGCGCTCGTGGCGATCACCTACCGGCTGCGGCTGCAGCCCACCGACCCCGGCTGGATCGACCTCGCCGGCGCCGTGCCGATCATGGACACCACGCGGATCCGCGAGGTCACGGGCTGGTCGGAGTCCGTCAGCTCGCTCGAGGCGCTCCGCCAGCTCGTGGACCACCTCGACGACCGCGAGGGCCTCGGCAACCGGGAGCACCGGCCCCGGTCCCCACTGGTCTAGCCGCACCGGACCGCCGCGGGCGTCAGCGCACGGCCGGGGCGGCGGGACGTCGCCGCAGCCAGAGCTCCGCCGCCAGGGCGTGGAGGCCCAGGCCCAACCAGAACGCCGGCGCGAAGGCGTCCTGCAGCGTCATGCCGCCCGCACCCACGAACACCCCGATCCACAACCGGATGGTGCCCACCCCCAGGCCGACGGCGAAGGCGCGGATCATCCACCTCCGGTGCGCCGCGATCCTGCGGCTGCGAACGGCGCGGTAGGCCAGCACCAGAGCCACCAGGAAATAGGCGCCGAACACCGCGGTCGCCGCGGACTGCCAGAAGCCTCCGTAGGAGAACGGGATCCCGAAGGCCAGGGCGAACACGCCGCTGACCATCCCCAGGGAGAGGACCGCCCTGCCCATCCGCCGGTGCAGGCGGAGATGCCGTCGGCGGAATCCGCGGGAGAGCTGGAACGGGGCGCCCACGAGGTACAGCACCCCCGGCACGATGTGCAGATAGGCCGGCCAGGGACGACCCACGTACCGTTCCTCGAACGAACCGGTCGCGGCGGGGAGCCCCAGCACGATCAGCGGCAGGTCCGTGCTGACGCGGATGACCGCGAAGACCAGCACCACCGCCGTCAGGAGGACCACCGCGGACCAGATCGCGAACCGGCCGGACGACACGCTCACCCCGCCAGTCTAGGGGCCCCGGTCACCGGACCGGCAGCCCGCGTCCGAGCGATGTCGCGGAGCGGTGCCGCCGGTCAGCGCCCCCGTCGCCGGAGGGCGGCCATTGCCGCGCTGATCACGACCATGGCGCAGGCCGCGCCGACCGCGGCGGCGAACGCGCCCCGGTGCCCGGCGCTCTCGGCCAGGAGACCGGCCAGCGCGGCGCCTACCGCTGAGCCGAGGACCACACCGCTCGCGAGCATCGTCATGACCGTGCCCAGCCGCTCCGGCCGGGCGACGTCCCCGCCGATGGTGTAGATCGTGACCATGGCGGGCCCCAGCGGCAGACCGGCGAGCAGCAGCACCACGAGCATCGCGCCGATCCCGCTCGGCAGCAGGAACAGCAGGCTCAGGGCGGCCATCGCGGCGGAGCTGACCACCCAGCGGGCGGCGGGCCGGAAGCCCTGCGGCCACCACGCCACGGACAGCGCCGCGGCCGCGGAGCTGATGCCGAGCACGGCGTAGAGCAGCCCGGTGGCACTCTGGATGCCGAACGCGCCGCCGAAGGCGTTGAGGCCGTTCTGCACGGCGCCGAAGAACGCGCCCATCGCCACCATCCCCAGGACGGGGAGCAGCACGAGGAGCCGCTCGCGGCCCGGGACGGGACGGACCGCGGCCCGCCGCCGGTCCTCGCGGGAGACGGCCGGGACCGCGAGCCGGGTGGGGTGCACGGCGAAGGTCGTGACCATCGTGAGCGTCAGGGCCGCGGCGAGGAGGAAGGGGGACCAGGGGGCGACCAGGGAGGCCAGCAGACCCACCAGGGCGGGCCCGAGGACGAAGGTCAGCTCGTCGGCGGTGGACTCGTAGGACAGTGCGGTGTCCAGCTCGCGCCGGTTCCCGCCGACCAGTCCCCGCCACCGCACGCGGGCCAGCGGGCCCACCTGGGGGCAGGTGGCGCCCACGAGCAGGGACGCGCCGACGAGCAGCGGCACGGCCGGGGCGCCCGGCCCCGCGGGTGCGTAGGCGGTGAGCAGCAGCAGCCCGATGGCCACGGCGTGGGCGAGGGCGGAGACCAGCAGCACGATCCGCTGGCCCAGCCGGTCGGCGAGGTGGCCCATCAGGGGCCCGCCCAGGGCGGAGCCGATCCCGACGCCGCCCGCGGCCAGCCCGCCGACGACGTAGGAGCCGGTGACGGCGGTGGCGAGGGTGAGCGCGCCGACCGTGAGCATGGCCAGGGGGAGCCGGGCCGCGAAGGCGATCGGCAGGAAGTCGCGCCCGGCGAGCTGCACGAGCCGGGCGTACCGGCCGCCGGACGAGGGCGTCGTCCGGCGGCCGGTGTCGTGCGGCGGGGCGGTCGCGGGGGGAGCCGCGGCGGGGGCCGGGGCGGCGACCGGGGTGGTGGAGGCGCGGGCGGCGCGCTCCGCGGTGGACGGGGTGGTCGGCGGGTTCACGGGGGTCCTCGAAGGATGTGCGCACCGTCCCCCCTCCCGGTGCGCCCGACCCGGACAACAGGGACCAGTCTACCGTCGGGACGCCCCGCTGCCAGGGGTGGGGACGCCGTCGCCGTACGTGATCTCCGCCGCGCCCACGGCCGAGGAGACGTACAGGCAGGGGCGGTCGTCGGGAACGGCGGCGCAGACCGTGGCCGCCGTGAGGTCCTCGGGGTCGCGCTCGTCCGCGCCGGCCACGGCGGGGGTCCACCAGTCGGCGTCCGGGACCGAGGCCTCGACGGCCCCCGTCCGGGTCGTGACGGACACGCGCTGCGGCGCCTCGCCGACGAGCCGGACCTCGGTGGCGCCGACCTCGGTGTGCACGTCCAGGTCCTCGCGCACCCGCACGCCGTCGAGGTCCACGGCGCCGAAGTCCGAGGCCGCCCACAGGGTGTTGGCGCCGCCGCTCACCTCGATCACACCGGCCCGGGTGTCCAGCCGGACGTCGCCGAAGTCGCCCTCGACGCTCACGGCGCCGGCGTCCCCGGAGAGCCGGAGGTCCACGGGCTCGTCCTCGGCCGGGACGGTGATCCGCACGTGCATCCCGCTGCCGGCGCCCGGCCACGAGGAGGACGGGGCGGCGTCGATGCTCAGCCGGCCGTCCTCGATCCGGGGCTCGGGGGCGCTCTCGAGCCGGAACCCGGCGTGCACGGACTCCACGCGCAGGTCCGGGACGTCGGCGGTCACGACCTCGATGACGGCCGACCGGCCGTCGACCACGACCGTGTCCACGTCCTCGGTCACGGTGGTGTCCGTCCGGTGCTCCTGGACGGACAGGGACGCGGCAGCGGTGGCGCCGCCGGCGCCCAGCAGGAGGAGGGCGCCGATGCCGCCGAGCACGGCGGTCGGCACGAGCCAGGCGGTGCGCTCGTTCGCGCTGGGGACGTCCGGGGCGGCGGGGTGCTCGGGGTGGGTGCTCATGGCCGGTGCTCCTGGTGGGACGGGTGGACGGGCGGGGTGTGGCCGGGCCCGGGGTCGGGGTAGCCGAGGTAGCGCAGGACCGCGCGGACGCGGCGGTTGCCGCCGTCCTCGTGGGCGAGGCCCAGCTTGGTGAACACGGAGCGGATGTGCTTCTCCACCGAGGACTCGGTGAGGAAGAGGTTCGCGGCGATCGAGGCGTTGGAGAGCCCCTGCGCCATGAGCCCGAGCACCTCGTGCTCCCGCGGGGAGAGCAGGTCCAGGTCCTGACGGTGCCGCGAGCGCACGAGCAGCTGGGAGACGACCTCCGGGTCCAGGACGGTGCCGCCCGCGCCCACGGTCTCCACGGACTCGAGGAACTGGTCGACGTCCGCCACCCGGTCCTTGAGCAGGTACCCCAGTCCGTCCCGGCGGGACGCGATGAGCTCCGAGGCGTAGCGCTCCTCGACGTACTGCGAGAGCACGAGGACCGCGATCCGGGGGTGCTGGGAGCGGACGAGGACGGCGGCGCGGATGCCCTCGTCCGTGAACGTCGGCGGCAGCCGCACGTCCACGAGGGCGAAGTCCGGCTCGTGCTCCTCGACGGCCCTGAGCAGGTCCTCCGCGGTGTCGACGTCGGCGACGACCTGGTGGCCGGCCTCGGTGAGCAGCCGGACGAGGCCCGCGCGCAGGAGGACGGCGTCCTCGGCGATGACGATGCGCATCAGGACCCCGCCCCCCGGGCGACCGGCAGCTCCACGGTCAGCTCGGTCGGCCCGCCCGCGGGCGAGTCGAGGAAGAAGTGCCCGCCCGCGGAACGGATCCGGTCCGCGATTCCGGACAGCCCTCCGCCGGGGACCACCACGGCGCCGCCGCGGCCGTCGTCGGCGATCCGGGCGACCACGCGGGAGGCGCCCGCGGGATCGTCCTCGAGGACGACGCGCACCGAGGCGGCCCCGGCCTGGGCGTGCTTGACCATGTTGGCGATGCCCTCGGAGACCGCGAAGTACACGGCGGCCTCGGTCTCCGGCGCCAGCCGCGGCACCCGGACGTCCACGGCCACCGGGACGGGGGACTGGGCGGCCACGGCGGAGAGGGCGGCGTCGAGACCCCGGTCCTCCAGGACCGCCGGGTGGAAGCCCCGGGCCAGGCGGCGCAGCTCGGCGATGGCGGCCTTCGTGGTGGCGTGCGCCTCCCCGATGAGGTCCTTCGCGCCGGCGGGGTCGTGGTCGATCCGCCGCTGGGCCATCGACAGGTTCATGGCCACGGACACGAGCTGGGGCTGCACGCCGTCGTGCAGGTCCCGCTCGATCCGGGAGCGCTCGGTGCGGGCGCCGCGGACCGCGGTCTCGCGGGCCGCGGCGGCCTCGGCGGCCCGGCGGCGCAGCTCCGCGGCCTCGTCCACCCGCAGCAGCAGCCGGGACAGGCCCCGGTGCGCGGCCACGGCGAGGACCACGACGAGCAGACCGACGAGGGCCAGGGTGATCCCGGCCAGGACGACGGCCCAGTCGGGCCACGTCCCGACCAGCTCGGAGGGCCAGAACGGGTTGTTCGGCGCCGCGTAGAGCGGGGCGAGGGTGAGGGCCGCGGCGGCGCCGGTGCCGGCCAGGGCGGCCACGGCGACCCAGCCCAGGACGGTGGTGAGGAGCAGGTGCAGCAGGCCCGTCCAGAAGGCGGCGTCGGAGACGTCCAGCCACCACTGGTGGACGATCCGCCAGCCGTCGGTGCGGGGGGAGCGGCGCCGGCGCGGGGCGGGCAGGTACAGGCCGAACGCCGCCTGCGTGCGGCGGCGCTCGACCCACTCGATCCCGCGGACCGCGTAGATCGCGGCGACGAGCAGGACCACGCCCACCAGGGCGGCGAGCGAGGCGATGCCGGCGGAGACCAGGGAGACGAGGGCGGTCAGCCACAGCGTGCCGAGCGCGGCGTCCACCACGAGATCGGTGCTGCCGAAGAAGAGGGTCTTCGGGGACCACGGTCCCCACTCCGGGGGCCGGGGGCCGGCGGAGGAACCGGCGGGGCCGGAGCCGCCGGCGGGGCGCGGGGGGTCCTCGGGGGCTCCGTGGTCGGTGCCGGGGGCGTCGGCCGGGGTCCCGGCACCGGTGCCGGGGTCGGTGCCACGGTTGCCCCACGGTACGGGTGGCAGGGGTCGGGTCTCGTGCGGTGTGCTCATGCCTTCACGCTACGGTCGTGCGGGCCCTCCGCACCGCGACGTTCTCCACCCGGTGCTCCTGCGGTTTTCCGCACCCGGGCACCACGGCCCGGTGCCGCCCGCACGAAGCGGGATCAGCCGGCGTCCAGCAGGCTCACCCCCGTGGCCGCCAGCGCGCCGAAGGCGACGCCCCACAGGACGATGGAGACGATCTGCCACCGGATGACGGCGTTGCGGTCCGCGCCGAAGGACACCATGGCCGTCGCCGTGATCTGGCTCGGCAGGATGGTCTGGCCCAGCAGGCTCACGCCCGCCACACCGTACTTGTCGAAGGCCCGGCGCAGCCTCTGCTGCCGGGCCGAGGGCTCCTGCGGGTCGCCGGCGAACCGGCGGCGGAGGCCGTGCGCGCCCAGGACCAGCGCGAGCATGGAGGCGACGTTGCCGACGACGGCGGCCCCGACGGCGATCGCCGGGTCGAGGCCGGCCAGGATGCCGACGACGGACCCGAAGTAGGACTCGACGAACGGGACCGCTCCGGCCACCACCACCCCGAGCCACTGGAGCAGCGGCGGCAGGGAGGCGGTGAACTCCTGCAGGGCGTCGATCATCGGGGTCCTCTTCCGGGAGTCGGCGGTACGGCCGGCCCGCGTCCGTCGCCGGGGCCGCTCCCTGCACGCTATCGGCGGGCGCTGCCCCGGGTCCTCCCCCGGCAGGCGGAGCGGCGGGCGGTGCGCCGGCGGAAACCGTCGGCCGCCGCCCGCCGGTTCCGTCCCGGGGCGGAGCCGGCCATCAGGCCGCGGTCGCCAGCTCGCAGCGGCGCAGCCGGTGGCTGCGGAGGGAGACCAGCCGCCGGAGCCCCGTGCGGTCCTCGACGACCCACGCGATCCCCAGCTGCGGGACCACCTCGCTGATCGTGCCGGTGAAGCACGGCCGCCGGTGCTCCCGGGCCTCGATCCGGTCGCCCGGCAGGACCCGGGCCAGGCCCAGGATCCATCTGCTGCTGTCGCTCATGGGGAGCCCCTTCCACGTCGTGCGCCCGGCCCCTCCATCCTGGCCCCGGCGTGTGGCGGCAGGGTTTCCGGCAGATGGAGATCCCGTGACGTCCTCCCGGCGTCCGGACCGGGAGCCTCCGCGGCGGCGGAGGACGGCGCCGTCCTGCGCCCGGCCCGCAGCGACCACCCCGCCGGCCACGAAGCAGGCCGTCGGGTCCGGCGTCACGGTCGTGGACTGCACGTCGTCGGCGTCCCCGCAGGCGATGAGCTGGTCCGGGAGGTGCTCGAGGGCGGCGCCGGCACCGGGTGTTCCGGGCACGTGCCGCGGCCGGGCGCCGGGGGTCCGGGTGCACCGCCGTTCCGCGGGACAGTACGTATGCTGAGCACCGCGGTGGAACGCGGTCGCCGGAACCGCGCCGGTGCGCGGCGGTGAGCTGCGGGTCGGGGTCTCGGAGAGCCCGCCCTGGACGGAGGTCGCCGACAGCGGCCGGCCCTCCGGCGTCGAGGTCGAGCTGGTCGAGGAGTTCGCCGGGCGGATCGACGCGGAGGTCGTCTGGTATCCCGGTGCCGAGAGCCATCTGATCCGCTCGCTCGAGGGCGGCGACCTGGACGTCGTCGTCGCCGGCCTCACGGACACGTCCCCCTGGGAGCAGCACGCCGCCCTGACCCTCCCGCACACGGAGATCGGGACGTGGGACGGCCGCACCGAGAGGATCGTGCTCGCCACCCGGCTGGGGGAGAACGGCTTCCTCACCGAGCTCGAGACGTTCCTGGTGGAACGGGAGGAGGGGCGGTGAGGCGCGTGCCGGAGCAGGCGCGGTTCGGGGCGACGGAGCTCACGGACGAGCAGTCCGGGACGCTGCGGCGCGCGGTGCGCCTCGAGTGGATCACCATCGGGGTGCTCGTGCTCATCGTCGCGGCCGTGGAACTCGTGGCGGGGCAGTCCCAGGCCATGAAGACCGCGTGGGTCGAGGACATGCTCTCGTTCCTGCCGCCGATCGCGTTCCTGGCGGCCGCGCGCATCGCCCGGAGACCTCCGACGCCGCGGCACCCCTACGGATACCACCGGGCCGTGGGCGTGGGGCACCTGGTCGCGGCCGTCGCGCTGCTGGGCATGGGTGCCACGCTGGTGATCGACTCGGGGACGGCGCTGCTGACCGGCGACCGGCCGCCGATCGGGGTGCTCGACGTGCCCGGCAACCTCAGGGGCTCCGTGGCCGACCTCGTGGACGCCCGGGCCACCACCTTCGACGACGCCGCGCCGCACCCCCTCATCCAGGACGTGACGACGGTGCTGCGCCAGCAGCCGTGGGTGCAGGACGTGGGCGTGCGGGTCCGCGACGAGGGCCACGTCTTCCACGTGGAGGCCTTCGTGGTCCCGGCCGCCGGGGCGCTGCCGACGCTCGAGCAGCTCGCGGCCGCCCGGAAGCGCTGCGCGGACCTGGACTGGAAGGTCGAGGACGTGGTCGTCGCCCCCGTGGCAGAGCTGCCGGAGCACCAGGTCCCGCGCTGAGCGGTGCCCGGGGGAGCAGCAGCAGGGGCCGTGCCCGGCCGGTGCGCACAGAGCGCGCCGACCGCCACGACCCCCGGTGCCGCGGGGTCCGGCCCGCGCCCTTCCGGGCCCGGCCGGACACCGGTTCCTGGCCTCCGGCTGTCCCTCGGTTACCCCTCGGCCGCCTCGCCGGGAGTGACCTCGGTGGCGCGGAGCCAGGGATCTCCCTCGTAGTCGGTGTACAGCTCGTCCTCGAGGTCCACCCCGAGCTCCTCCTCGGCGGTGGCCAGCTCGAAGGAGGCCATGACCGTGCCGACGACCTCCACGGCCTGGTCCTGCTCGAGTCCCGTCGCGCCGAGGTCGTGCAGCACCAGCAGCGGATCGAGGGTGATGTCGTCCGGGTCCCCGATCTCCAGGGCGTTGCCGGAGACGATCTCCACGATCTCGGCCGTGAGAGTGACCTCCTGGCCCTCGTGGACCGCCTGGTCGTCGGTGAACTCCCGGTCGTACGCCCCGTAGAAGGGCATGCGGGTCGGGGTGCCCTCCGCGGCCGGAGTCTCCTCCGCGTCGGGGGTCTCCGCGACCTCGCCGCCGGTGATGTCGTCGACCTCGGTGCCGGCCTCGTCCTCGCCGCCTCCACCGCATCCTGCCAGGGCGAGTCCGGCGGCGGCGAGCAGGCTCACCGCGGCCTTGCGGGTGGTGTGGGTCTCACGCGATCTCATGATGTGCCTCCTGGGTTCGGCCATGGTCACCGGTTCGGCGCATCGACGGTGAGGCACCGGGATCCGGCTGCGTGCCGTTCCACCGTAAGAACGCGCTTCGACCGCTCACAAGGGACGACGCCGGACTCTGCGGATGTTCCCCCAGGCTGTCCGGAGCACTCTGCGCAAGTCGTGACCCGCGTGTGACCCGCCGGCCGGGCGGCGTCAGAGCCTCAGGTGCACGAGGCTCGGCCCCTTCACCGCGAGCGCCTCGAGGACCTTCTCGGCGAGGTCCTCCCGGGTGGCCTCGAGGCCGACCGCGCCGAAGGCCTCCGCGAGCGCCGGCCAGTCCGGCTGCCGCAGGTCCACGGCGAGGGGATCGATGTCCCGGTCGGTCATGTTCTGCCGGATCTCGCCGTAGCCGCCGTTGTCCACGCACACGATCGGCAGGTCCACGCCGAGCTCCACGGCGGTCATCAGCTCCTGGATCGAGAACATCAGGGCGCCGTCGCCCACGAGGCACAGCACCGGGCGGTGCGGGGCGGCGAGCTTCGCCCCGATCGAGGCGGGCAGGCCGTAGCCCAGGGTCGCGTAGGTCCCCATGTAGAGCAGGGAGTGCGGGAGCTGGGCGCGGAAGAACGTGGTGGAGCCCAGATAGGTGACCTGGGAGGAGTCGCCGCCGATGATCGTGTCCTCCGGCACCACGGCCATGATGGTCTCGTTGAGCGCGGCGAGCTCGGGCGCGGTGCGGCGGCCCTCGTCGTCGAGCCGGGCGAAGACCTCGGTGAGGTCGCGCGGGGGGCGCGGGGCGAGCGGGCCGATCGCCTCGAGGAGCTGCGGGACCACAGCCGCGGAGTGGCCGGGCAGCTCGATGTCCGGGTCGAGGTTGCACAGCATCTGGTCCCGCATGATGTCCACGCGCACGACCGGCCCGCCGGGGGTGATGTCCCCGCCCCACAGCTCGGCCTCGCCGACCTTGGAGCCGATCACCAGCAGGGCGTCGGCGGAGCGCAGGAACTCGTGCGCGGTGGACAGGCGCAGATCCGCGCCCAGCGAGAGGCGGTGCCGCTCGGGGATCGCGCCCTTGCCGTTGGTCGTGGTGATGACCGGTGCCTCGAGCAGCTCGGCGAGCTCGAGCAGCCGCGCCCCGGCGGCCAGCGAGCCGCCGCCCGCCAGGATGACGGGGCGCTCGGCGCCGCGCAGCACCTCGGCGGCGCGGCGCACGTCGTCGACCGGGGCCGGCTGCGGGGCCCCGAGCCGGCGCGGCGCCACCTGCCGGTCGGTGTAGTCCAGGTCCGCCTCCAGCACGTCCAGCGGGATCTCGATGTGCACGGGGCGGGGGCGGGAGTGGGCGAAGTCCCGGAAGGCGTCGTGGACCATGGTCACGGCCTCGGCCCCGCTGGTGACCCGGCGGCTGCGGCCCACGATGGCGTCCACGGCCGCGGACGGGTTCTTCGTCTCGTGCAGCGAGCCGATGTCCCGGAAGTCGTGGCCCACGGGCCGCCCGGGGGACAGGATGATCATCGGCCGGGACTCGGCGTGGGCCGTGGCCGCCCCGGACAGCGAGTTGAGCAGACCCGGCCCGGAGGTGGTGATGACCACGCCCGGCAGTCCCGAGACCTGGCTCCACCCGTCGGCGCCGTAGGCGGCGCCCTGCTCGTGGCGGGTGGTGACCGCCCGGATGCCGAGGTCGCGCAGCGGGCGGTAGAACTCCAAGGAGTGGGTGCCGGGGATGCCGAAGACGGTGTCGACGCCGTAGCCGCGCAGCGTCTCCAGCACGGCTCGGGCGGTGGTCCTGCGGGCGGTCATGAGCGGTCCTCCAGGGGGATGGGGTGCGGTGGGGTGTTCTCGTGCGGCGGGAGCGGGTCAGTCCTCGGAGGCGGGCCCGTCCGCCACGTAGAGCAGGCGCTTGTTGACGAACTCGTCCATGCCCAGCGGGCCCAGCTCGCGGCCGTAGCCGGAGCGCTTGACCCCGCCGAAGGGCATGCCCGCGCCCTCGGCCTCGGCGGCGTTGACGGCGGCCATCCCGGCCTCCAGGGACTCGGCGAGCCGCCGGGCCCGGTCGGGGTCGGTGCTGAACACCGCCCCGCCGAGCCCGTAGGGGGTGTCGTTGGCCAGGGCGAGGGCCTCGTCGTCGTCGGCCGCCCGGTAGACCACGGCCACGGGCCCGAAGAGCTCCTGGTGGTGGGCGGCCATGCCCGGGGTGATCCCGGTGAGCACGGCCGGGGCCAGATACGCCCCCGGCCCCTCGAGCAGCCGCCCGCCGGCGTGCAGGGTCGCCCCGGCCTCCACGGCCTCGCGGATCTGCACGGCCAGGGTCTCGGCCGCGGCCCGGGAGGACAGCGGCGCGAAGGTCCCGGGGACGGCCTCGGCCGGATCGCCCGGGGTCAGCGCCTCCGCCAGGCGGGTGAGCTCGGCGACGAACTCGTCGTAGATGCCGGCGGTGACGATCATCCGCTTGTTGGAGTTGCAGGCCTGGCCGGTGTTGCCCATCCGGGTGGCGAAGGCCGCCCGGGCGGACTCCTTGACGTCGTCGGTGTCCAGCACCACGTAGGGGTCCGAGCCGCCCAGCTCCAGCACGACCTTCTTCAGGTTCCGCCCGGCGATCTCCGCCACGGCCGCCCCGGCGCGTTCGGACCCGGTCAGCGACACCCCCTGGACGCGGGGGTCGGCGATGATCTCGGCGATCTGGGCGTGGGAGGCGAAGAGGTTGGTGTAGATCCCGGCGGGCACCCCGGCCTCGTCCATCAGCTGCTGGAGGGCACTCGCCGCCCGGGGGCAGGACTCGGCGTGCTTGAGCACGATCGTGTTGCCCAGCACCAGGTTGGGGGCGGCGAAGCGGGCCACCTGGTAGTAGGGGTAGTTCCACGGCATGATCCCCAGCAGCACCCCCACGGGCCGCTTCTGGATCACCGCCCGCCCGGTCCCGTGCGGGGTGGGTAGGGCCTGGTCGGCGGCCAGGGCCGGGCCCTGGGCGGCGAAGTAGGCGAAGATCTCGGCGCAGAAGGCGGCCTCCTCCCGGGCCTCGGTGATCGGCTTGCCCATCTCCTGGGTGGCGATGACGGCCAGCTCCTCGGCGCGCTCGGCGAACAGCTCGCCGACCCGGGCGGCCACGGCGGCCCGTTCCTCGATCGGCCGGGCCCGCCAGTCGCGGAACGCGGTGTCGGCGGCGGCGAGCGCCTGCTCGACCTCGGCGTCGGCGGCGGTCGGGAACTCGGCCAGGACCCGGCCGGTGGCCGGATCGACGGAGCGGTACGCGGACGGGGTGGCGGGACGGGCCTCAGCGGTCATGGCGGGGTCTCCTCTGCGGGGGTCGGGCGGCGCCGACGGCGTCGTGGCGCCCGGGACGGGGAACGGTCGGTCCGGGAAAGGGCAAGGGACAGCGGAAGGACAAGGGCATGCGGACGGGGCTCACAGCTGCATCGCCACCGCCCGCACGGGGGAGCCGTCCAGTCCGCGCAGCCGCAGCGGCAGGGCGCTCAGCAGCGGGTCCTGCCAGTCGACGGCGTGCAGGTTCGTCAGGTTCTCGATGATCGCCCCGCCCGCGCCCAGGACCGCCGCGTGCACCGGCAGCTCGGGCGGGCCGGTCGAGGCGGCGTCCGGGGTGCGGTCCGGGTTGAGGGTGTCGGTGCCGAGCACGCGCACGCCCGCGGCCAGCAGGCGCCCGGCGATCTCGACGTCCAGCACCGGGTGCGCCAGGTAGCGGGGCGTGCCGAAGTGCCGCGACCAGTCGGTGCGGAACAGCACGATCGAGTCGGCCCGGACGTCCTCCAGCTGGTCACGGACGTGCGCCCAGCGGACCACCTCGTGCTCCCGGAGGTCCGGCACGTGCACGATGCGCGCCGGTCCCACCAGCCGGGCGAGGTCGAGCTCGTCCACGGACGGGCCGCCCTCCACCGTGTGCAGGGGCGCGTCCACGTGCGTCCCGCTGTGCGTGCCCAGGTGCAGCTCGGCCACCTGGAAGCCGTCCTGCGGCACGGACGCCGCGAGCCGCGAGACCACGGGCGGGTCCCCGGGGAAGACCTGCATGCCGGCCTCCACGGGGTGGCTCAGGTCAACGAGGCGCATCGCCGCTCACCTCCGGCTCCCCGGGCGAACCGGTCCCGCCGGTTCCTCCGGTCCCGACGGCGTCGCCGGCCGCGGCGGAACCGGGCCGCGTCGCGGCGGTCTCCGCCGCGGTCTCGTCGGCAGCCTCGGCCAGGTGGCGCTGCACCGGCCGGTCCGTCACGATCCGTCCTGCGGCCAGGGCCCAGCCGAGGTACAGCGCCGCGGAGAGCGCGAACGTGGGGATGGTCGCGCCCACGGGGCTCGGCAGCACGTAGGTGAGCACCAGCGAGGAGACCGCGCCGAGGACCCACACGGCCACGGCGGCGGGATTGACCCCGCCCCGGTACCAGTACCGGCCGCCGCGTCCTCGCAGGATGTCCGCCGCGTAGGCGCCGCGCCGGACCACGTAGTAGTCGACCAGCATGATCGCGAACACGGGGATGAACAGGGAGCCGATCAGCACCAGGAACTCGGTGAACTGGTCCAGCAGCCCCAGCCGGGTGGACCCGAGGACCGACACCGTCCCCAGCACGAGCGCCGTGGGCAGGAACCGGACCCTGCGCGAGGGCGCGAGGTTCACCACCGAGGAGACCATGCCGTAGACCACCATGGTGTTGGTGGCCATCACCGACAGGAAGACCACCACCGCCAGGGGCGCGCCGAAGGCGGCCACGAGCACCGTGGGGTCGAAGCCGACCGCCTCCCCGCCGTCGAGCACCACGTAGGCGATGGCGGTGGCCCCCAGGCTCATGGCCGCGACCGTGGACAGCACGTACCCCGTCCCGGAGCCGATCATGCCCGCCGACTGCCTCCGGGCGAGACGGTTGAACTCCGCGGAGAGCACCGTCCAGGAGATGGCCGTGGCGATGACGACGTCCAGGACCGTGATGGCGGACCAGCCCGCCTCCGGGTCCACCGGCAGGGCGGCGAAGTCCACCACCGGGTAGGCGGTGAAGGCCACCGTGAACACCCAGGCCATGATGCCCAGGATCACCACCGCCAGCCACGGCTCCACGCGGGCGATGCCCTCGTGGCCGAGGACGGCCAGCGCCACGACCAGCGCCTGGCAGAGCACCGAGAACAGCACCGGGTTCGAGTAGCCGGTGGCCTGGGCCACCAGGAAGTTCACGGTGACGCCGGCGAGCATCGCCTGCACCCAGCTCCAGCCCATGAGGATGACCACGTTCGCGGCCACCGGGAGGAAGGAGCCGCGCAGGCCGAACGAGCCCTTGGTCAGGGACATGGTGGCGAGACCGGTGCGCGTGCCCATGTTCCCCACGAGCACCAGCACCGCCCCGCCGATCAGCGTGCCCAGGACGATCATGCCCAGGGCCGTGGGCCAGGACACCCCGGGCACGAACAGCGTGCCCGTCAGCAGCGTGGTCACCACGAGGTTCGCCGCGAGCCAGATCATCCCGATCCGGCCCGCCCCCAGCGTGCCGCGCAGCGGGCCGTAGCCCTCGGAGTTCTCGTCGAGGTGGTCGGAGAGCCGGGACCAGGCGCTCACGGGCGGACCTCCGTGCGGTCGGCGCCGGCCGGGCCGGAGCCCGCGAGACGCTCGTTCCACTGCCGAAGCACCCCGGCGTGCGTGGGCCGCGAGAGCAGCGAGACCACCACGTAGACCAGTGCGGAGGTCGCGAGTCCCAGGTAGATGGGGGCGTTGGCCAGCACGCCGAAGACCGCCATGGACGCCACGGTCACCACGGACCCCACGAGCATGGACAGGGCCGCGCCGAGGCTCGTGCCCCGCCGCCACACGAGCCCGCCGAGGATCGCGACGAGCAGACCGCCCACCAGGATGTCGTAGGCGATGGTCAGGGCCGTGACGGTGTCCGAGACGAAGATCGAGATCACGGTGATCACCACGCCGAAGACGAGCACGTAGATCCGGTCCCCGCGCAGCGCCTCGGCGGTGCCCTCCGGGGCGGGGGCGGCGTCCCGCGCGAACAGGGACCTCAGGGTGGGCACGACGTCCACCCGGGCCACCGTGGCCGCGGCGATGAGCGCGCCCGAGGCCGTCGACATCATGGCGGCGACACCGGCGGCGAGCACGACCCCGCCGAGCCCGGCCGGGACGTACTGCTGGGCCATCGTGGCGAACGCGTCGTCCGGGGAGGCGAGGTCCGGGGCCACCGCGGCCGCGGTCATCCCGATGACGGCGCCGGCCACGCCGTAGAGCGCCACGTAGGCCGCGGAGGCGAGCCCGCCCCAGCGGGCCACCTGCGGGGAGCGGGCGGTGAAGACGCGCTGCCAGATGTCCTGGCCGATCAGCATGCCGAAGCCGTAGACCACGAACTGGGTGACGATCGCCTGCGTGCCCATCCCGCCCCAGGTGAAGAACGTGGCGTCCAGCCGCTCCTCGAGCCCCGACCAGCCGCCCGCGGCCGAGAGGGAGAACGGCAGCAGGACCAGGAAGATCCCCACCGTCATGAACACGAACTGCATCATGTCCGTGAGCGTGATCGACCACATCCCGCCGAGCACGGAGTAGCCCACGACCACCACGCCGCCGAGCAGGATCGCCCAGGCCCGGTCGATCGGGAAGAGGACCGAGAAGATCGCGGCGTACGCGGAGGTGGAGGTCACGGAGAGCATCACGGTGTAGGCCAGCATCACGAACGAGGACGCCTTGGCCCCGCCGCGCTCGCCGTAGCGCAGCTGCAGCATCTGGGAGACGGTGAAGACCTTGAGGGACTGGATGCGGCCGGCGAAGAACAGGCTCAGCGCGGCCAGGCCCGTGGCGATCGCCACGACCAGCCACATCCCCGAGATGCCGTAGGTGTAGCCGAGGCCCACCCCGCCCACGGTGGAGGCGCCGCCGAGGACCACGGCGGCCATGGTCCCCGTGTAGAAGCCGGGACCCAGGCGGCGACCGGCCACCCGGTAGTCCTCCGCGTCGTGGGCCCGGCGGCTGGCCCAGAGCCCGACGGCCACCATGGCGACCAGGTACAGCACGATGATCAGCACGTTCATGGATGTCACTGCTTCCTCGGGGCGCGGGCGCCCACGGGGTCGATCGGACGGTTTCCCGCCGACAGGTTGCTCGACAAGAAACAAAAGTTGTCCCACATAGTATGATGCAGATCATGTTTTGGGAACGGGTCCGGGTCGTTCCGGCCGGGTGGACCGTCCTGCAGGAGGAGGAGGCGCCGTGAAAGCACTGCCCATCGAGAGCTCCGGGCACTCCGCCGCCGTGGGGTCCCGGCTGCGCAACCACCGGCGGCGCAGCCACATGACCATCGACCAGCTCGCCTCCGCCGCCGGCCTCACCAAGGGCTTCGTCAGCCGGGTCGAGCGGGACATCACCTCCCCGTCCGTGGACTCCCTGGTGCGGATGTGCCAGGTGCTGCGGATCGACGTGGGCGCGCTCTTCGCCGGGCCCGCCGACGTGGAGCTGGTCCGGCTCGAGGACGCCCCGCACGTCGACCTCGGCGGGGAGGGGATCGAGGAGCAGCTCGTCACGCCGTCGGCCCAGCGCCAGGTCCAGGTCATCCGGGCCCGCGTGGCCGCCGGCGGCCGGGGCGAGGACGCGATGTACAGCATGGACTGCGAGACCGAGGTGCTGCACCTGATCAGCGGCCGGTTCCGCCTCCACGTCCCGGACCGCAGCTACGACCTGGAGGCGGGGGACACCGTGACGTTCCCCGGCTCCGAGCCGCACACCTGGGAGAACCCCGGTCCCGAGGAGGCGGTGCTGCTGTGGATCCTCGGCTCCTGAGCCGCCTCGTCCGTCCCGGCCCCCCGTCAGCACCTCCTGCAGCACCCCGTCAGCATCCACCGAGAGGACCGCACACCATGAACCCCGAGCGCATCACCGGCACCGCCCCGGACGGCACCCCCGTCGTCGGGCCCGTCAACGCCGCCCTGACCCCGCGCTGGGCCGGGCTGGGCACCTTCGCCCGGCTGCCGCGCACGGACGAGGTCGAGCACACGGACATCGCGGTGGTGGGCGTGCCGTTCGACGCCGGAGTGTCCTACCGGCCCGGGGCCCGCTTCGGGGCCAACCACGTCCGGGAGTCCTCGCGCCTGCTGCGCCCCTACAACCCCGCGCAGAACGTCTCCCCGTTCGCCGGGGCGCAGGTCGCCGACGCCGGGGACATCGTGGCCAACCCCTTCGACATCGCCGAGGCGATCGCGTCCATCGAGGCCCAGGCCACCGAGCTCATGGGGGAGTCCACCCGGCTCGTGGCGATCGGCGGGGACCACACCATCGCCCTGCCGCTGCTGCGCGCCGCCCACGCCCGGCACGGGAAGGTGGCGCTGCTGCACTTCGACGCCCACCTGGACACCTGGGACACCTACTTCGGCGCCGAGTACACCCACGGCACCCCCTTCCGCCGGGCGTTCGAGGAGGGCCTGCTGGACACGGACGCGGTGTGCCACGTCGGCACCCGCGGGCCGCTCTACGGCACCGAGGACCTCGACGACGACGCCCGCTTCGGCTTCGGCATCGTCTCCTCCGCCGACGTCATGCGGCTGGGGGTCGACACGGTCGTCGCGCACCTGCGGGCGCGCGTCGGCGACCGTCCCCTCTACGTCTCGCTGGACATCGACGTCCTGGACCCGGCCCACGCCCCCGGCACCGGCACCCCCGAGGCCGGCGGGATGACCAGCCGGGAGGTGCTGGAGATCCTGCGCGGTCTGCGCGGGGCGAACGTGGTGGGCTGCGACGTCGTGGAGGTCGCCCCGGCCTACGACCACGCCGAGCTCACCGGGGTGGCCGCCGCGCACGTGGCCTACGAGCTCATCAGCCTCCTGGCGCTGGGCCCCGGCGCGGCGCCGGACGGGCCCGCCTACGGGCTGGCCGGGCACGTCTACGGGGCAGCCGCCCCCGATCCGGCGCACGGGCCGGCGCGGCAGCCGGGGCAGCGCCCGGTGGGGGAGGACCGGTGACCGGGGGAGCGGCCGTGACCCCCCGGCCCGACCACACCTCGCTGTTCGCCCACCGTTCCGAGGAGTTCCGCCCCTCCCCGGTCCGGGCCGTGTTCGAGATCGCGATGCGCCCCGGGATCATCTCCCTGGCCGGCGGCAACCCGGACATGAGCGTCCTCCCGCACGACGTCGTGGCCGCGATGACGGCGCGGATCCTGACCGAGCGCGGGCCCGAGGTGCTCCAGTACGGCTCCGGGGCCGGGATCGAGCGGCTGCCCGAGCTGGTCGTGCAGCTCATGCGCCTGCAGGGCGCGGAGACCACGCCCGACACGATCCAGATCACCGCCGGCTCCCAGGCCGGCCTCGACCTCGTGACCAAGCTGTTCTGCGACCCCGGGGACGTGGTCGTGGCCGAGGGCCCCACCTACGTGGGGGCCCTCGGCGTGTTCGGCAGCTACGAGGTCGAGGTCGCCCACGTGGACGTCGACGACGACGGGCTGGACCCCGAGACGGTCGCCGAGCGGATCGACGGGCTGCGGGCCGCCGGCCGGAGCGTGAAGCTCGTCTACACCGTGCCGAACTTCTCCAACCCCACGGGCGTGACCACCACGGAGGACCGGCGCCGCCGGCTCGTGGAGGTCTGCGCCGAGCGGGGCGTGCTCATCCTCGAGGACGACCCGTACGCGCTGCTCGGCTTCGACCGCGCCCACCGGCTCCCGTCCCTGTACTCGCTGGACCCCGACACGGTGATCCACCTGGGCAGCTTCTCCAAGATCTTCTCGCCCGGACTGCGGGTCGGCTGGATCGCGGCGGTGCCGGCGGTGCGGGCCCGGCTGCAGATCGCGGCCGAGGCCGTGACCATCCACCCGTCCGTGCTGGGCCAGGAGCTCGCCGCCGAGTACGTGGGCAGCGAGCACTGGCGGCCCGCCCTGGACCGGGCGGTGGAGCTCTACCGCTCCCGCTGCGCCGCCATGATGACCGCCCTCGAGCAGTTCATGCCCGAGGGGGTGCGCTGGACGCGCCCCGCCGGCGGCTTCTTCACGTGGCTCGACCTCGACCCGGCCCTCGACCACGGGGACCTGCTGGGCCGGGCCGTCGGGCACGGGGTGGTGCTGGTGCCCGGCGGCGCCTGCTACGCGGACGGGCGCGCCTCCATGAGCCTGCGCCTGGCGTACTCGGCGGCCACGGAGGGGGAGATCACCGAGGGGGTCCGGCGGGTCGGGGAGATGCTCCGCGACTGAGCCGCCGGGCCGCCGGCTCCGGCGCTCCTCCGGTGCTGGTGCGGTGCCGGTGGCCGGGGCGATACTGGCCGCATGGACGACGAACGGGCCGGCCGGGCCGGTGCCCTGTGGTCGAGCGCACGGGGGAGCGGGCCGATCTTCGTGCTGCTGCACCCCGGGGGCACGGACTCCCGGGCGCTCGCACCGCTCGTGGCGGAGCTGACCGGGCGGTACCGGGTGATCACCCCCGAGCAGCGCGCGCACGGACACACCCCCGACCGTCCGGGCCCGCTCTCGTACGCGGCGATGGCCGAGGACACGATCGCCTTCCTCGAGCAGGAGTCCGGTGCGCCGGTGCACCTGCTCGGCTGCAGCGACGGGGCCGTCGTCGCCCTCTGCACGGCGCTGCGACGACCCGACCTCGTCCGGGACCTGGTGCTCGCCGGCGGGGTGCACCACCGCGCCGGGTGGGAGCCCGGCGTCCTGGAGGAAGCGGCGGAGGCGCCGGAGTTCATGGTCGACGCCTACGCGGAGGTCTCCCCCGACGGACGGGAGCACTACGGGGAGGTCGTGGCGAAGCTGCGGCGGATGCACGCGCGGGAACCGGTCCTCACCGACGCGGACCTGGCCGGTCTCGACCTCCCCGTCCTCGTGCTCGTCGGGGACGACGACGAGGTCCGGCTCGAGCACGCCGTCGCCGCCTACCGGGCCCTGCCGCAGGGGGAGCTGGCCGTGGTCCCGCACGCCTCCCACGGGGTGCTGGTCGAGAAGCCCGAGCTGTGCGCGCGCCTGATCACCGACTTCCACACCGCCGACAAGCCGGCCACCCTCGCCCCGAGGCGGCGCCGGACGGGATCCTGAGGGCGGTCCCGGCGGAGTCGCAGCACGTGCGTGCCCGGAGCCCGGCCCGGGTCGTTCCGTGACGGCGTCGGCGGGCCGAGTGGACGCCGGACTGAGGGTAGCCTAACCTCTCGTGCGGGGGTTCTCCCGATCATTCACCAGTCCTCGGCGGGCGCTCCGCCCCAGGACGTCCAACTGAGGTGGTTCTGTGCGCGCTGTGCTCCGGGTGTCGGCATCGATGGGTGTGGTCGCCGTTCTGACGTTGTCGGGCTGCGGCTTCAGCGGCGGGGACGGGGGGAGCTCGCAGGCGGGGGAGTCCGACCAGCGGATCGTGGTGGACAACTTCCGCGCTCCGGTGGCCGACTGGGCCCTGGAGAGCGACGCCGCTTACATCCTGTCCCTGTCCGGCTGCCTGGAGACCCTGACCCGATACGACGAGGCCCAGGGCGAGATCGTCCCGGCCCTGGCCACGGAGTGGAACCAGGTCTCGCCCACGGAGTGGGACTTCACCCTGCGGGACGGTGTGCAGTTCCAGGACGGCACCGGGCTCACCGCCGACGCGGTGGTGACCTCGCTGCAGAACGTGCTGGACGCGGAGGTCCCGGCCCGGGCCTTCAGCCCGGCCGTGGTCAGCGGCGTCGAAGCCGTCGACGAGCGCACGGTGCGGGTCACCACACCGGAAGAGAGCCCGCTGGTCCCCTACCGCCTGGCCAGCGTCAACACCGGCGTGCTGGCCCCGGCCGCCTTCGAGGGCGGGAGGGTGGACCCGTTCGGGCACTGCACCGGGCCCTTCACCCCCGTCTCCGAGCAGCCCAAGCAGTCGCTGACCCTGGACCGGAACGAGGACTACTGGGGCGGGCCGGTGCAGCTCGCCGGGGCCGAGGTGCGGTTCATCACGGACGGGGCGACGCGCGCGACGCAGGTGCAGACCGGCGAGGCCGACGTCTCCCTGTCCATCCCGGTCGCCAACCTGTCCGCGCTGGAGGCCGACGACGACGTCGAGGTCCTCAAGGCCGAGTCCCCGCGGACCGCGACGCTGTACATGAACAACGGCCGGGCGCCCTTCGACGACGTCGACTTCCGCCGGGCCGTCCGCTCGGCGCTGGACCTGGAGGCCCTGGCCGACAGCGTCTACGAGGGTGCGGCCCTGCCGGGCACCGGGCCCTTCGCCTCGTCCGAGCCCTGGGCCGTCGAGGGCGCCGGGACACCGCAGCGGGACGTGGAGGCGGCGAAGGAGCTGCTGTCCGCCGCCGGCTACACCGCCGAGCGGCCGCTGGAGATCATCGCGATCGTGGAGCGGGCCGAGTTCGCCGACGTGGCGACCGTCGTCCAGGAGAACCTGGAGAGCGTCGGCGTGCCCGTCACCATCACGACCAAGGAGTACGCCGCGGTGGAGCCGGACCTGCTGGCCGGGGACTACGACATGGTGCTCAGCCAGCGCAACCGGCTGATCGACATCGCCGACCCGATCGGGTTCCTCACCGCCGACTACACCTGCGAGGGCAGCTACAACCTCAGCCACTTCTGCGACGAGGACTACGACGCGCTCATCGCCGAGGCGGCCGAGACCGCCGACACCGAGCAGCGCTACCGGCTCTATGCCCAGGCCGGGAAGATCCTCGAGGAGCAGGCCGTGAACGTCTGGCTGGTCAACGAGCAGGCCATCGACGCGGTCCGCACCGATTTGCAGGACTACACGCAGGACCCGCTGTCCCGGTACGTGCTGCGCGCGGGGACGGCGAAGCCCGGCTCGTGAGCACGACCGGCACCTGCAGAGCCCTCCGGACACGGGGGCGTCGATGACGGCGTTCCTCGCCAGGAGGACGGCGGTCCTGGGGATCACCGTCCTCCTGGCGTCCTTCGTGGTGTTCCTCATCCCGTACGTCACCCCCGGGGACCCGGTGCGCAAGATCATCCGCTCCCGGGTGGCGGGGGAGGTGGTCGACGACGCCGCCGCCCAGGGGCTGGCGCTCGAGCTGGGGCTCCAGGACCCCCTCGCGGTGCAGTACCTGCGCTGGCTCGGCCGGCTCGCCGGCGGCGACATGGGGCTCTCCTACGCCAGCCGGACACCGGTGATCGAGCAGGTGCTGCCCGCCCTGTGGATCACGCTGAGCCTGGTGGTGGTGACTCTCGGGGTGGCGGCCACGGTGTCCGTGGTGCTGGGGGTCGTCGCCGCCCTGCAGGAGGGGCGCCCGGCCGACCGGGTGATCACCACGGTCACCCAGGCCTTCATCGCGATGCCCGAGTACTGGCTGGCCCCGGTGCTCGTGCTGGTGTTCGCGCTGCAGCTGTCCCTGCTGCCCTCCGCCGGGTGGGAGGGCCCCGCGTCCGCGGTGCTGCCGGTGACGGTCCTGGCCCTGCGCCCGATCAGCTACTTCACCGCGGCGGTGCGCGAGGGGATGCTCGAGGCGCTGAGCGCCGAGCACGTCGTCGCCGCCCGGGCCCGGGGGCTCAGCCACGCGCAGGCCGTGCGGAGCCACGTGATCCCCAACGGTCTGCTGCCGCTCACCACGCTGGTGGCCGTGTGGTTCGCCGGTCTGCTGGGCGGGTCCGTCATCGTGGAGGTCGTCTTCGCGATCCCCGGCATGGGGAGGCTGCTGTTCGACGCCGTCCGCAACAGCGACATCCCGCTGGCCCAGGGCGGGGTGGTGCTGGTCGTGGGGCTGGCGGTCGTCCTGACGACCGCGGCCGATCTGGTGCACGGCCTCCTCAACCCCCGGGTCAGGGGGCGTCATGCGTGAGCGGCCCGTGCTGGTCTGGGCGGCGGCGGCGGTCCTGGCCCTGATCGTGCTGTCCGTGGCGGTCGCGCCGTGGATCGCCCCCTATCCGCCCGCCGCCCAGGACCTCTCCGCACGGCTGCTGCCACCCGGTCCCGCGCACTGGCTGGGCACGGACCACCTGGGCCGGGACACCCTGAGCCGGCTGCTCGACGGCGGCCGGTTCTCCCTGGTGACCGCCGCCGTGGCCACCGTGCTGACCGCTGCGATCGGCACGGGGATCGGCGTGCTGAGCGCTCGCCGCCGGGGCTGGGTCGACGAGCTGCTCACCCGGACCAACGACGTCCTGCTGGCGCTGCCGGAGATGGTGGTGGCGCTGTTCCTGGTCGCCGTGCTGGGTCCCGGTCACCTGACCCTGCTGCTGGCCCTGACCGTGACCGGGTGGACGCCCTTCGCCCGGCTGGCCCGGGCGCTGGCCTACGACGTCTCGGCCCGCGGCTTCGTCGAGGCCGCCCGCGTCCTGGGGTGCTCGCCGGCGTTCGTCGTCGTCCGGCACGTCCTGCCGCACCTGGCCGGACCGCTGCTGGGGCAGGCCGCCCTGCGCTTCGGGCAGTTCCTGATCACCGTCGGCGCCCTGTCCTATCTGGGGCTGGGGGTGCAGCCGCCGCAGTCGGACTGGGGGGCGATGCTGGCCGCGGCCCAGCCCTACGCCGCCAGGGCACCGATGACGATCCTGGCCCCGGGTCTGGTGGTCTTCACCGTTGCGCTGTGCGTGACCCTCATCGGCCAACGGCTGGCGCACATGAGCAGCACCCGCATGCTGCTGCCGGCCTCGGCGCGGACGGAGCGCGATGTCTGAGCACCTGGTCGTCGAGGACCTGCACCTCAGCCACCGGCCGGTCGCGCGCGGGCCCGGCGCCCGCGGCCTCCCCCTGGTCTCGGGCGTCGACCTCAGCGTGGCCCCGGGGGAGTTCGTGGCGCTGGTGGGCGCCTCCGGGTCGGGCAAGACGCTGACGGCCATGTCCGTCCTGGGTCTGCTGCCCGCACAGGTGCACCGCGACGCCGGGACGATCCGGCTGGGCGGGACGGACCTCACCCGGGCCGGGGAGGCGGAGCTGAACCGGGTGCGCGGCGGCCGGATCGGCATGCTCTACCAGCAGCCCAAGCGGATGTTCAACCCGCGCCGGACCATCGGGGACCACCTGCGGGAGCCGCTGAGAATCCATGCCGGGCTCCGCGGCCCGCAGGCCCGGGCACGGGCGCTGGAGCTGCTGGCCGAGGTGGGGTTCGAGGACCCCCGGTGGTGCGCCCGGGCGCACCCCCACCAGCTCTCCGGCGGCATGGCCCAGCGGGCCATGGTGGCCGTGGCCCTGGCCGGGCGCCCCGGACTGCTCCTGGCCGACGAGCCGACGTCGGCGCTGGACACGGTGCTCGAGCGGCAGATCCTGGAGCTCGTCGACCGCGAGCGGCGCGAGCGCGGCCTGGGCGTCCTCTACATCACCCACAACCTGGCCACGGTGTCCGCCTACGCCGACCGGGTCGTGGTGATGGATGCCGGGCGCGTGCAGGAGACCGGGCCGGCCGGGACCGTGCTCAACGATCCGCGCAGCCCGTGCACGAAGGCCCTCCTGGAGGCGTCGGCGCTCACCCCCACCGGAACCCCGCCCGCCGGCCGCGGGACCCGCCCCGTGGTGGTGCTGGACCAGCTCAGCAAGCGCTTCGGGCCGCGGCGGCGGGCGGACCGTCCCGCCGTGGACCAGGTGTCCCTCGACGTGCGGGAGGGGGAGATCCTCGGGGTGCTGGGGCAGTCGGGCTCCGGCAAGAGCACCCTCGCCCGGCTGGTCGTCGGACTCGAGACACCGGACAGCGGACGCGTCTCGGCCGGCCCGGCGGCCGACCGCGGCGGCCCCGGTGCCGCGGGCCCGCACGTGCAGCTCGTCTTCCAGGACCCGCACGACTCCTTCGATCCCCGCATGCGGCTGCGCACCAGCCTCGAGGCACCCCTCCTGCGGCGCCGGAACGGCACGGCCGAGCAGCGGCGCGAGCGCATCCACGCGGTCGTGCGGGAAGTGGGACTGGAGCCCGGGCTGCTGGACCGATATCCCGGCCAGTGCTCCGGCGGCCAGCTGCAGCGGCTCACCATCGCCCGGGCCCTCCTGCTGGAGCCCGCGGTGCTCATCTGCGACGAGGCCACCTCGGCCCTGGACGCGGTGACCCAGCGCACCGTCCTGGACCTGCTGGTGCGCCTGCACCGGGACCGGAACCTGACCCTGGTGATGATCTCCCACGACCTGAGCGTCGTCCGCTACCTGAGCCACCGGGTCGCGGTGCTCTTCCGGGGGCGCCTGGTGGAGCTGGCGGAGACCTCGGAACTGTTCAGCCACCCGCGCCACGAGCACAGCAGACAGCTGGTGGCCGCGGCCCTGCCGCAGGTGTGCGCGATCCTGGACTCCCACCGCCTGCCCGAGGAGCGCCTCGATGCCCTTCCGTGACCACCGGACCGAGACCCGCACGCTACTGGGCGCTCAGCTGGTGTTCAACATCGGTTTCTACGCCGTGGTGCCCTTCCTGGCCGGAGCCATGGGCTCCGAGTACGGACTGGGCGCCGCCGCCATCGGACTCGTGCTGGGGGCCCGGACCTTCAGCCAGCAGGGCATGTTCCTGTTCGGCGGGATGCTGGCCGACCGGTGGGGCGCCCGCCGGGCCATCCTCACCGGCTGCCTGGTGCGCATCCTCGGCTACGCCACGCTCGCCGCCGCGTCCGACGTGACCCTGTTCCTCCTCGGCGCCGTGCTCACGGGCACCGGGGGCGCCCTCTTCTCGCCCGCCCTGCAGTCACGGCTCTCCCACGCCGATCAGCCGGCCGGGCCCCGCCGCGACGGAGCCCCCCGGAGGTCGGTGTTCGTGTGGCTGGCGATCACGGGGGAGATCGGCGCCGTCCTGGGCCCGGTGGTGGGGTCCTTCCTGCTCGGCTGGGGGTTCGACGCGGCCCTGTCCCTGGGCATCGGGGTGTTCGCCGCGGTGACGGTCCTGCTCTGGTACCTGCTCCCGGCCGAACCGGCCCGCCTGCCGCCGGAGCGGCGGGCCGGAGGGCCCGTCGCGGCAGCCCCCGCGGCCGGCTCCCGGTGGGCCTGCCTGCGCGACCGGCGCTTCGTGGCGTTCTGCGCACTGGCCGGCATGAACATGCTGGCCTACCACCAGCTCTACTTCGCCGTGCCCGTCGAGCTGGGCCGGCGAGGTCTCGACGGCGCCTGGCTGGGCGCCCTGTTCCTGCTGGCCTCGGTCCTGACCCTGGTGCTGCAGCTGCCCGTCTCCGCCGCCGGTCTGCGCATGGGCCCCGGCCGGGCCCTGGCGGCCGGCTTCGTGCTGGAGGCCGGCGCGTTCACCCTGGCTGCCCTGACCGCCGCGCGCCCGGGGGACGCTGCCGGATCGCTGGCGCCGCTGTTGGGCGTCGTCGCCGTCCTGATCCTCGGCCACATGCTCCTGACCCCCACGATCCTGTCGCTCGTCCCGCGGTTCGTCCCCGCGCACGGGGCCTCCGCGGGGCGGGGCGCCTACTACGGGCTGACCGCCACCTGCGGCGGCATCGCCGTGCTGGCCGGCAACGCCGTGCTCGGGCAGCTGCTCGAGCTCACCGACCGGCACTCCTGGTGGCCCGGCACCCCCTTGGCGCCCCTGGTCGTGCTCACGCTCGTGGCCGCCGCAGGGCTGCCGGTCGTGCTCCGCGGACAGCGCGGCGACACCCCGCCCGAGGACGTGTCCTCCACCACGGCGCCGGCCCGAAGAACCCGCTGACCCCCCTCCTGCCGTCATCCCCCGACAGGGCGCCGCCCGGGGCCGGGACGTGCCCTCTCCGTCCGGCCACGGTGTCCGCGGCTCGGCAGGGTCTTGGCGGGAGCCGTGCCACCGGGCAGGATGACCGCAACGGAGCACAACGGCTGCGCCCCGGCGAGGGCCGACGCCGAGGAGGCGGAATGAGCACGCGGAGTTCCGGTGCGGACGTCTTGATGCCGGCCCCGCGCACCATCCACGACGTCTACGGCTTCCCGCAGGAGCTCTTCGACGTGCAGTACCCGGCGCCCGGGCTGCCGGGCCTGGTCGAGGAGATCAGCGACACCGTCCACCCCACCTGGATCGGGGCCGACGTCGACAGCTGGGGCATCGACCACGGCACCTGGTCCGTGCTCACGCACGCCTTCCCGGACGCCTCGGTCCCGGTGCTGCAGATGAGCATCAACGCCGACAAGCCCCTGGACTACCACCTGGACCTCGGGGCCCGCCTGGCGCCGCTGCGGGAGGCGGGCGTGCTGATCATCGCCAGCGGGAACATCGTGCACAACCTCGGCGGGATGGACCGGACGCGCACCGACGACGGCTACGACTGGGCGAGGTGCTTCAACGAGGACGCCAAGGAGCGCATCCTCACCGACCCCACCGAGCTGGCGGCCCTGGACGCGCACCGGGACCGGGACCTGGCCGTGCCCACCCCCGACCACTTCATCCCGTCCCCGTACCTCGCCGGGCTCGCCGGGGCCGCCGGCTCCGCGGACACCGACGTGCTCGTCGACGGGTACTCCTACGGCTCCCTGTCGATGACCGCCTACACCCTGGGCACGGACCACCTGCCGGCGACCGGCGGGGCGCGGTCTCAGGCCAGCAGGGCCTCGGCGGCGCGGCGCCCGGAGCGCAGGGCGCCCTGGGTCGAGCCGTTGGTGCGGTGGTCGCCGCACACGTACAGGCCGTCCCCGAGGGCGGCGGGCCGGTCGGCCACGATCCCGGGCGGCTGCTCCGGCAGCGCCCGGCGCACCTCGTGCACGGTCAGCAGGTCCCAGGCCGCGGTGTCCGCGGACCAGATCGTGGCCAGCTGCCGGCGGACGTCGGCCTCGGCGGGGAGCTCGGCGCCCCGCGGCAGGAGGGCGGTCGCCTGGATCAGCGCCCGGCCGTCCGGGGCGTAGCCGGGGGCGGAGTTGCTGACCACGGCCGTGTCGATCAGCGGGCCGCCGGTCTCGCCCGGCAGCACCAGGCAGCCGAGCTCCGAGGGCGCGGTCCCGGCCCCGAACCACCAGGTCGCCTCGCCCTTCATGGGGGTGTCCGGCAGGTCCAGGAGCCGGGCGGCCGCCGGCCCCTCGGTGGCCACGACCACGGAGGACGCCCGCCAGGCGGCGTCGCCGGCGCCCACGGTCCACCCGTCGCCGTTGCGCTCCACCGCGTCCACCCGGGTGTTCAGCACGGCCGGTGCCCGCAGCCCGTCGTGGATCCAGGCGGGCAGCGCGCCCATGCCCCTGGCCGGCAGGCCCGGGGTGCCGAGCAGGAACCAGCCGACGAGCTCGCGGACGAAGGCGGCCGAGGTGCGGCCCTCGTCCTCGAGGATCACCCCCGCCAGGAACGGCTCGAGCACCAGGTCCCGCAGCGGTCCCCGCACCCCGGCGTCGTCGAGGCTCTCGTGCCAGGGCCGGTCCCGCTGCTCCTGGCGCCGCGCCCGCGGGTCCAGGCCCGGGGCGAGCCACGCGGCCAGGGCGGGCAGCCGGCGCAGCTCCACGAGCGGGCTGCGCAGCGTCCCCGGCAGCCGGGAGGGGACGCGCCGCGGATCGGCGAGGACGTCGATGCCGTCGCCGCGGCGGACGCCGGCCGCGGCGTCGAACTGCTGGATCTCCAGGGCCGCGACGTCCACGCTGCGCCGCAGCTCGGAGTAGGCGGGGTTGAGCAACTGGAAGCCTCGGTCGCAGCGGAAGCCGTCGACCGTGTCGGTGCGGACCCGGCCCCCGATCCCGTCGGAGGCCTCCAGGACCACCACGTCCAGTCCGTGCCGCTCGAGCAGGTGGGCGCACTGCAGACCGGCGAGCCCGGCGCCGACGACGACGACATCGTGGTCCACGGGGACCTCCTAGCGGATCGGGGCGGCCGCGGCGGGGTCGAGCTCCGCGGCCGGTGCCGCGGTCCGGGCGGGGATCGTGAACAGCGCCGACTCTACGGTCAGGCCCGGCCCGAACGCCAGGGCGCAGACGGTGCGGGTCTCGTCCGCGGGGGCCGCGTCGATCACCTGGCGCAGGACGTGCAGGACGGTCACGCTGCTCATGTTGCCGCGCGTGGCGAGCACGTCGCGGGACTCCCGCAGCGCCTCGGGGGCGAGCCCCAGGGTGTCCTCGAGCTTGTCGAGGATGCCCCGGCCGCCCGGGTGCAGGGCCCAGTCGGTGATGCTGTCCCGGTCCACGGCCCCCTCGGGCCCGTCCAGCAGGGCCGTCAGGGCGGTGTGGATGTTGTCCTCGAGGACCTGGGGCACCGCGGCGCCCAGGATCATCTCGAACCCGGCGTCGCCGATGGTCCACGCCATGGCGTCCTCGCCGTCGGGGATCACGAGGGTGCGGAACCGGTCGAGCTCGAGCAGCGGGGTGACGCCCGGGGGCGTCCTGGCGCTGACCACGGCCGCCGCCGCGCCGTCGGCGAAGAGGGCGGCCCCCCGGATGGCGTCGGCGTCCCGGGCCGGGCGCAGGTGCAGCGTGCACAGCTCCACGGCCACGAGCAGGACCACGGCGTCCGGGTCCGCCGTGGCGATCGCCGCGGCCTGGCGCAGCCCGATCAGGCCGCCGTGGCATCCCATGAAGCCGATGTGGGCGCGGCGGACGGCCGGGTCGAGGCCGAGGTCCCGGACCAGCTGGTAGTCGGGGCCGGGGGCGAAGAAGCCGGTGCAGGAGACGGTCACCACGTCGGTGACGTCCGCGGGGTCCAGGCCGGGGCAGCGCGCGAGGGCGTCCCGCGCGGCCTCGGCGAAGAGCGCCGGGGCCCGCTCCACGTAGGTCCGGTTCCGGACGCCGGTCAGGGGCGCCAGGAACCGGCCGTCCGCCGTGATGTACGGGGACCCGGCGCGGGCGTCCTCCGCGGTCAGCTCGGGGAGCACCGTGTGCCGGCGCTCCACCCCGGAGGCGCCGAACACCGTGCGCAGCAGCCGGGCGTTGAGCCGGTCGGTGCCGGGCTGGGCCTGGTAGAGGTCCTGGGCGTCGGTCTGCTCGAGCACGTGCGGCGGGAGGGCCGTGCCGAGGGACAGGAGTGCGGGCGTCATCCCGTCCAGTATCCGTCCTCGGGCTGACAGGTGCCACGGAGGACGCGCGGGGGCCGGGCGGACC
>NZ_JBHVDI010000013.1:0-40404 GCF_042802875.1 Kocuria sp. NPDC057446
GCGCGCGCCGGGCCCTCCGAGCGGCGGCACCGCGCGTGAACTCTTCCCCGGAATCCGGTACGCTGGACCGCTGGTGCCCGATGCCCCCGCCCTGCTCGGACCGCGCGGACGGACGACGACGGCGCACCGCCCACCGAGCGAAACCGTGGCTGGCAAAATCCAGGCACCGACGACGAAGGTTTGAACCCCATGAAGACTGACATCCACCCGGACTACCACCCGGTCCTCTTCCGCGACCTGGCCTCCGGCAAGACGATCCTGACCCGGTCCACCGCGACCTCGCAGAAGACGGAGACGTGGGAGGACGGCAACGAGTACCCGATCATCGAGGTCGAGATCTCCTCGGAGTCCCACCCGTTCTACACCGGCAAGCAGCGCATCATGGACTCCGCCGGCCGCGTGGAGCGCTTCAACGCCCGCTTCAAGAACTTCGGCGGCAAGACCAGCAGCTGACAGCCCGTCCCGTTCGCGGGGCCCCGCAGCACCGCCCGCAGGCCCGGACCGCATCGGTCCGGGCCTGCGGCGTGCCCGCGGGTCCCCGCGTAGGCTGACCCGGGACCACCAGCACGGACGAGGGAAGGACACGGATGGCGCAGGAGCGGCGGCACGGGGAGTTCAAGGTGCAGGGCGGCAAGCTCGTGGTCGCGGACCTGGGCGTGGTCGACGGCCGGCTGGCCGACGTCTCCGTCAACGGGGACTTCTTCCTCGAGCCCGACGAGGCCCTCGAGGACATCAACGCCGCGCTGACCGGGCTCAGCGAGCACGCCTCCCAGCAGGAGATCGTCGCGGCCGTCGAGGCCGCCCTCGCACCCGGGGTGGTGCTGTTCGGCTTCTCCCCGCAGGCGATCGCCACCGCGGTCCGCCGGGCCCTGGCCCACGCCACCACGTGGGAGGACCACGTGTGGGAGGTCATCCCGCCCAGGGTGCGGCCCACCCTGGAGAACCTGGCGCTGGACGAGGTCCTCGCCCGCGAGGTGGGTGCGGGCCGGCGCCCGCCCGCGCTGCGGCTGTGGGACTGGGAGGAGCCGTCCGTGGTGATCGGCTCCTTCCAGTCCCTGCGCAACGAGGTGGACGCGGACGGCGCCCGGCGGCACGGCATCTCCGTGGTCCGGCGGGTCTCCGGGGGCGGGGCCATGTTCATGGAGGCGGGCAACTGCATCACCTACTCGCTGTACCTGCCGCAGACCCTCGTCGACGGCCTCAGCTTCTCGGAGTCCTACCCGTTCCTCGACCAGTGGGTCATGCAGGCGTTCCAGCAGATGGGCCTCGAGGCGTTCTACGTCCCGCTCAACGACATCGCCACCGAGCACGGCAAGATCGGCGGCGCCGCCCAGAAGCGCTTCGCGGGGGGCGGCATGGTCCACCACGTGACCATGAGCTACGACATCGACGCGCAGAAGATGACCGAGGTCCTGCGGATCGGCAAGGAGAAGCTCTCGGACAAGGGGCACCGCTCGGCCAAGAAGCGCGTGGACCCGTTGCGCCGGCAGACCGGCATGGCCCGCGCCGACGTGGTGGACAAGCTCATGGAGGTCTTCGCGGAACGCTACGGGGCCGTGCCCGGCGAGGTCCGCGACGCCGAGCTCGCCGCCGCCCGGGAGCTCGTCGCCACGAAGTTCGCCACCCCGGGGTGGATCGCCCGCGTGCCCTGAGCCGCCCGTCCACGGGGCCTGTCCCGGCGCTCCCAGCCGGCTCCGAGCGGCCTCCGAGGCACGGCGGCCTAGCATGAGCGGCAGTCCGCCGCCCCGCCCGCCCCACCGAACGGGAGCCTCCCATGTCCGTCCACGACGACGACCACCGCCACGTCGGCCACGGCACGTACCACGGCGCCGACCGCAGCACCGGGCGCCCGGGCGCCGTCCCGCGGCGCCGGCACCCGTTCCGGCGCGTCCTCCTGGTGCTCCTCGGCCTCGTGCTCGTCCTCGCCCTGGCGGCCGGGCTGTTCGTCTGGAACCTGGGGCGGACCTTCGACGCCCGGCGGCAGGTCCTCGAGGACGCGTTCCCGGCCGAGAGCGAGCGGCCCGCCGCCGGCTCGGCCCAGGACCGGGGCACCACCGTGCTGCTCCTGGGCGCGGACAGCCAGCCCGGCGGGCGGGCCGACGTGGGCGTCGCGGGGGAGCGGGCCGACACCATCATGCTGGTGCACGTGCCCGAGGACGGCGGGGAGGCCTTCGTCGTGTCCGTCCTGCGGGACACGTGGGTGCCGATCCCCGGGGTGGGGGAGGCCAAGATCAACGCGGCGCTCGATCTCGGTGGGGTCCCGCTGATGGTCCGCACGGTCGAGGATCTCGTGGGCACCCGGATCGACCAGGTCGCCGAGGTGGACTTCGCCGGCTTCCAGGCCCTCACCGACGCCCTGGGCGGGGTCACGATCGACGTGCCCCAGGACTTCGTGTCCAACGAGGGCATGACCTTCGAGCAGGGCCCCGAGCACATGGGCGGGGAACGGGCACTCGAGTTCGTCCGGGAGCGCAAGGCCTTCGAGGACGGGGACTTCCAGCGGGTGGAGAACCAGCGCAGCTACGTGCAGGCGGTGCTCCAGCGGCTGCTCGGTCCCCGGACGCTGCTGAATCCCGTCCGGCTGCACACCGTGGTCAGCGACTTCTCGCCGTACCTGACGGTCAGCGAGGGACTCGACGCCGCGTGGATCGCCGGGCTGACCCCCGACCTGGCCGGTCTCTCGGCCGGCGACCTGCGGATGTCCACGGCGCCCGACCTCGGCCTCGGCGTGTCCGCGGACGGGCAGTCCGTCGTGGTGCCCGACCTCGAGGCGATGGCCGGCATCGGCGCGGCGGTCTCTGCCGACGATCTCGGCGGATATCTTGCTACGCTGAACCCTGACGATCAGTAGTTCCCCGCCGGTCCCCCGATCCGGCCCGGAACGACTTCCCCCGCCCGCAGCACGCCCCGCGATCGACCGGGACGGCCCCTCTTGACCCCCGCGAGAAGGCCATGCCGCACACCCCCCGCCCCTTCAGTCCGGACGACGAGCCCGAGGCCTTCTGGCTGCCCGCGGCCCGCGCCCTTCCCACCGGCGCGGCGCGTCCCGCCGCGCGCGCCCTGCTCCGCAGCCCCTGGCCCGAGGCCGGTGCCGCCGTGGCCCGCGCCCTGGGCCCGGACCCCCGCGCGGAGCGGCAGCTCGAGAACCGGCTCCGCCGGGCCGGCCGCGGACGCCCCGCACCGGCCGCGGCCCGCCGGCTCGCGGAGGCGGCCCTGTCCGCAGGACGCATGGCCGAGGCGGACCGGTTCCTGGCGCAGGTGCCGCCCGGCACGAAGGACCTCGCGGGCACGAGAGCCCGCCGGCACCGCCAGGTCGGGCGGATCTCCGAGGCCGTGGTCGAGCTGCGGCGCGCCGTGGCCGCCGGCCGGGCCACCCCGGGGGAACGGCACCGGCTGGTGCACTACGCGGACGAGCTGCGGCTGCTCTCCGGCTGGCGGCCGGCACTCACCCCCGTGGTGGGCTACGGCCCGGAGCCCACGTCCGTGCTGCACGTGCTGGCCGGGACCCCCGCGCGCACCCGCAGCCGCCGCGCCCCGCGCCGCCACTCCCTGCTCTCCGCGACCGTGGCCCAGGGCTGGACCGTGACCGCCGTGACGCGCCCCGGACCCGCGCTGCCCGACGCCCGGCCGCACGGGCCGGCCGCCGAGGTCCTCGACGGCGTGGCGTACCACCGGATCCTGGCTCCGCACCGCGCGCTCCTGCCCACGGCACAGCTCCAGCAGGAGGCCCAGGCGCTGCTCGAGCTCGCGCTGCGCGCCCGGCCCGCGGTGCTGCACACCACGAGCCGGCCCGGCAACGCCCTCGTGACCCGCGCGGTGGCGGAGGCCCTGGGGATCCCGTGGGTCTACGAGGTGCGCGAGCTGCCCGCCGACCGGTGGGCGTCCGCCCGGCCCGCCGAGGCCGCCACGAGCGAGCGCCACCGGCTCGACTGCGCCCGCGAGGCCGAGCTCCTCACCGCCGCGGCCGACGTCGTGACCACGAGCCGCGCCATGGCCGAGCGGGTGCGGACCCTGACCCGCACCCTGCCCGCCGGCCCGGTGCCCGTCCGCGTGGCCCCTGCCGCCGTGGACGGACCGTATCTGGCCGACCCCCGCCCCCTGCGGGAGGCGCGGCGGGTCCTCGGCCTGCCCGAGTCGGCCCGGGTGGTCGGGGCCGTCGCGGACCTGGTGGAGCACGAGGGGCTCGACGACCTCCTGCGCGCGGCGGCCCTGGTGCTGCCGGACGTCCCGGAGCTGCTCGTGGTCCTCGTGGGCGACGGACCGGCGCGGCGGGAGCTCGAGGAGCTGGCCGCGGAGCTCGGGCTGGCCGGCCGGGTCCGCTTCGCGGGACGGGTGCCGGACGAGCAGGTCGTGCAGTACCACCAGGCCTTCGACGTGTTCGTGGTCGCCCGCAAGGACCGTCCGGTCACGCGCTCCGCGGCGCCGACCGAGTCCGTGGAGGCCATGGCCACGGGCACCCCCGTGGTCGCCTCCCGGCTGCCCGTGCTCGCGGAGACCGTGGCCGACGGCATCACGGGGATGCTCACGCCGCCGGAGGAGCCGGAGATCCTCGCCACGGTGCTGCGGATGATGCTCGATTGCCCGGCGGTCCGCCGGTGCCTGGGCGTGGAGGGCCGGCGCCGGGTGGTGCCCGGACGGACGTGGCACGGCGTGGCCTCGGCCGCCGCCGAGGCCTACGACCACGTCACCGGTCGCGCCCGGTCCGACGAGGCGTCGGCCTGAGCACGGTGGGGGCTCAGAGCCGGCCGAGGCGCGCGAGCCGGCGGCGTGCGGCCGCCTCGCTCGGTCCGGTCTCGCCGAGGGCCTTGCCGACCACCGCGAGGGTGAGCCCGGCGGCGCCCCGCACCGGCAGGGGGACCGGGCCCAGCCGGGGGCGCCCGAGGCCGAGCAGCTCCAGCCGGTCCTCGGGCAAGGAGTCCACGACGGCGGCGAACAGGGCGCGGTAGCCCGGCAGCAGCACCGGGTCCAGGGGCGGACGGCGCAGGAACACCACGACCTCGTCCACCCGGGGACCTCCGCTGAGCTGCGGGCCGAAGGACCGGAGGCGCTCGTCGAGCTCGGCCTCGGAGCGCGGCGGCCGCTCCACGCCCATCAGCCGGCCGGCCACGGCCCACTCCCGCACGTAGGCGTCCGGCCCGCCGGGGATGGGTCCGCCCCACCGCTGGTGGCAGCGCAGGAAGGCGTCGGTGAACGCCAGGTGGACCCACTCGGCGAGGTCGGGGTCGTTCGCACAGTACGGGCGCCGCACGCCGTCGGCCCCGGTGTAGCTGCCGCGCACGCTCTCGTGGATCCGGCGGACGTGCGCCGAGGCCCGTCGCGCGGCGGCGGTGTCCCCGTAGGTGACGGTGAAGATCCACCGGATGGTCCCGGCCAGGCGGCCCAGCGGGTCGTGGCGGTAGTCGGAGTGCTCGACGACGCCGGCCAGGGCCCCGGGGTGCAGCGCCTGGGTGAGCAGGGCGCGCACGCCGGCGGGGATGGTGGTCATCGACCCGTGCACCGCCCACACGGCCGAGCCCGGCCGGAAGTGCCCGGCGTCCTGGCCGTCGGCCAGGGCCAGCTCCCACTCCGGCACGTGGTCCGCCTGCCCGGCGAACGTCGTGCGCAGCCTGTCCTGCAGCGGCGCCATCAGCCCCACGTCGCGCTCCTCCCGTCCCGGGTGCTCGGTCGCGACCAGCATGGCCGCCGCCTCCGACATCCGCTCAGCGGCTCCGAGCGCGGGGGCCGCGCCGGCGGGCGGCTCCGGTCAGCGCCGCTCCGGTCAGGACGGCTCCGCGCCGGCCAGAGCCGTGAGGGGCGCGCCCTCGAGGAAGCGCACCAGGCCGGGCGAACGGGTCACCACCGTCTCCTGGTAGCGGCCCGGCAGCTCGGGGTCCTTGCCGATGACCAGCTGCTCGACGTCGTCGAGGAACATCCCCAGCGTCCCGCGCAGCAGCTCCAGCACGGCGTCGTCGCGGAGCATGTCCCGGACGGCGCCGGGCACCCGGAGGATGCGGGTGCCGTCGAGCACCAGGTCGGCGAAGTCCGGGGTGTCGCCCTCCGACCAGCGGGCGGTGCCGGCGGCCGCGACCGCCCCGACCGCCTCGACGGCGAGGGTCACGACGATCGTGGCCTCCGTCAGCGCCGCCTGGGCGGCCTCGTCGCGGCGCCGGACGCGGGGCCTGCGCCAGCGGTTCGGTCGCGCGGGGCCGACCACCAGGTACTCCAGCTGCAGCTTGCCCCGGCAGTCCTCCAGGAAGGAGACGGTGACGGTCTCGGCGGGGGACTCGTCCCGGACGGCGGCGTAGGCCCCGCGCAGGAGGTCCTGCAGGTCGGTCGAGCCCCGGCCGAGGGTGCGCGCCGAGAGGCTCACGGGCCGGCCGTGGTCGTCGAGGCAGCGGACGGTGATCGGCACGCGGGCCACCGTGGTGTCGGGAGGGGATTCCACGCTGACGTCGGGCCTTCCTGCTGGATCGGGGAGTGCTCCTCATTCTAGATGCGCACGCATCGTACCGCTCCGGCACACCGCGTCCACCGTTGTGGGGACGGGAGCGCTCCCACCAGCGGCGACGGCCGGCCGGGCGGGTGCGCGCACCCTCCCGGCCGGCCGTTCCCCGGCTCCGGCGCGGCTCAGGGCCAGGAGCCCTCCTCGGCGTGGGCGACGAACAGCTCGCGGACCTCACACCCGCGGGGCTGGGCGAGGGCGAACAGGACGGCGTTCGCGACGTTCTCCGGGTCGTTGAGCTGGGAGTCGTCCTGGGGCTTGTACTGCTCGTCCCGGTCGTCGAAGAAGCGAGTCTTCATGCCGCCGGGGATGAGCTGGGTGACGCCGACCTCGCCCTTGAGCTCAGCGGCCAGGGCCTGGCTGAAGCCCAGCACGCCAAACTTCGACGCGCAGTACGCCGTGGCGTCCGAGACGCCCTTGAGCGCGAGGGTCGAGGCCACCGTGACCACACGGCCACCCGACTCCCGCAGCGCGGGCAGCGCCGCGCGCACCGTGGAGACGGTGCCGAACAGGTTGACCTGCACGACCTTCTCCCACTCGGTGCTCGCCACGTCCTCGAGCCGGCCGCAGCGGTCGATGCCGGCCGCGGTGACCACCGCGTCCAGGCCGCCTGCCGCCTCCGCAGCCCGGCGCACCGTCTCGGTCACCGCCGCGGTGTCCGCGACGTCGACCTCGTAGGCGGTCACCCCGGTGAGCGCGCTGATGTCCCGGTCCAGGACGATGGGGGTGCCGCCGTTCTCGCGGACGGCCTCCGCCACGGCGGCGCCGAGCCCGGAGGCACCGCCGGTGATCAGCACCCGGCCGGGGTTGGTGGACTGGAAACTCATGCAACTTCCTCTCTGCTGGACACGGCCGCGCCCGCGGCCGGTGCCGCGGGCGGGCGTGCTGCTCCTGGTGGGAACAGGGGCAGGCCCCGCGGATGCGGCGGCCTGGTCACTGCTACGGTAACCGGTCCCGGCCGGTTCATCAGTATGCTCATCAGGACGGCCCGGGGGTGTCCGCCCGCACCCGCCCGGGAGACGCCCGCCCGAACGGAGAAGGAGTTCCATGACCACCGCAGCACCCGCCACCGCCCCGAGGACCGAGCTCACCGTGCTGGACCCCCGGGACGGGTCCACGGTCGGCACCGTGGCCGCGGCCACGGAGGAGGAGGTCCGCGCCGCGGTCGCCGCCGCCCGCGGCGCCGCCCGGGACTGGGCGCGGACCGCCCCCGAGGAGCGGGGGCAGGCCCTGCGCGCCGCCGCGGACCGCCTGGCCGAGCACGCCCAGGAGCTGGCCGAGCTCAACGCCCGCGAGACCGGCAAGCCCGTGGGGGAGTCCCTGGGCGGGGTCATGGCCGGGGTCGGCACGCTGCGCCAGTACGCGGAGCTCGCCCCGGTGCACCGGGGCCACAGCCTGCGCGGCAGCGTGCTGGCGGCCGACTACACCGTCGCGGAGCCGCGCGGCGTCGTCGTCGCCCTCACGCCCTGGAACGACCCCGTGGCCGTGGCCGCCGGCCTGCTGGGCGCGGCGGTCGTCACCGGAAACACCGTGGTCCACAAGCCCAGCGAGCGCTGCCCGCACGTCGGGGCCCGGCTCGGGGAGATCCTCGCGGCGGCGCTGCCCGCGGGCGTGCTCGGCACCGTCACCGGCGGCGCCGCCGTGGGCGAGCTGCTCACGGCGCTGCCCGGCGTCGACGTCCTCGCCCACGTCGGCTCCACCGCCACCGGGGAGGCCGTCGCCCGCGCCGCGGTGGGCACCGGCGCCCACGTGATCCGGGAGAACGGCGGCAACGACGCCCTCGTGGTCGACGACGACGTGGACCCGGCCTGGGCCGCGGCGCAGGCGGCCCTGGGGGCCTTCGCCAACTCGGGACAGATCTGCGTGGCCGTCGAGCGGATCTACGTCCACCGCGGCATCGCCGAGCCCTTCCTCGAGGCCCTGGCCGAGGAGGCGCGCCGGCGCAACACCGACGGCGCCCTCGCCCCGCTGGTCGACGAGCGGATGCGCGCGGAGGTCCACCGCCAGGTCGCCGACAGTGTCGCCCAGGGGGCGGTCGTGCTCGAGGGCGCCGAGGTCCCCGAGGGCCCCGGCGCGCACTACCCGGCCACCGTGCTGCGCGGGTGCACCCCCGGGATGACCGTGATGACCGAGGAGACGTTCGGGCCCGTGGCACCGGTCCAGGTGGTCGACAGCTTCGACGAGGGGCTCCGGCTGGCCGCCGAGGACCGCTACGGGCTGGCCGCGACCGTGCTGACCGGACGGATCGCCCACGCCCAGCGTGCCGTGGCCGAGCTGCCGGTGGGCACGCTGAAGGTCAACAACGTCTTCGGCGGCGCCCCGGGTGGTGCCGCGCAGCCGCGCCGGGCCTCCGGGGCGGGCTTCGGCTACGGCCCGGAGCTCCTGGACGAGATGACGCAGGTCAAGGTGGTGCACCTCGAGATGCCGCCCGCCGCAGGCTGAGCCCGACAGGTCCCGTCACGGTCCGTCCTGGGCGCCGGCCGCTCTGGCACGGCGCTGTGAGCGGCGCTCAGAATGAGCCGTGGACCTGCGCCCACGGTCACGTGCGCTGACCGGAATCCTCGTGCTCATCGGGGCCGCGGTGGGCAGCGTCTGGGGAGTGCTGCCGCTGCCACCGTGTCGCTGGGAGCGGCTCCGCTGCTGGCCCAGGGGGCTGTGGCTTCTCCTCATGGCCCTGCGCCCGGGCCATGCCCAGATGCTCGACCTCTGGTAGCCAGCAGACTGAGCGGGAGCGGAGCGGCCTCGATCCGCGTTCTCGACATCAGTCACGGTCCGGAGGGGGACCGGGGTGCCGCGCTCGGCCGCCCGGTGTCGGCGTCGGTGGAGACCGCACCGCCGATGCAGCGGTCGTCGGTCTGACAGAACTCCACTGACCGTGCGCGCCTTCTCTCCAGCCTGCCGGCGTGAGCCGATGCCGCTGCAGCGGCCCCACCAGTCAGGACCGTTGCAGTGCGGAGACCATGCCGGTGATCCGTGCCGAGGGCAGCGTCCCGAGCTCGTGGGCGAGCGTGGTCTGGAAACACCGGAACGCGTGCAGAGCCGCCGCTTCGTTGTCGAGCGCCAGGTGCCCCTGGACGAGGATCCGGACCGCGCTCTCCCGCAGCGGATCCAGGTCCCGGACCGTCTGGGCCAGGGTCAGCGCCCGGTAGACGTCGCGCCGATCCAGGGCGGCTTGCGCGAGCTGTTCCAGGGCGTTGGCGTACAGGCCGCGCAAACGCTCCTGCTCGGCCAGGACCCAGTCGTCGTACCATCCGGGCAACAGCTCCACCCGGGATCGGTCGATGCACCACCGGTCGTCCGGGATCGGAGCGGTCAAAGGGCCCGCCAGGAAGTCCAGCAGCCGGTGGAGATCCACGTCGACCGATGTGGCCAGGGCCAGGTCGTGGCCGCGGACGGCGATGAGTCCTGGAAGCCGGCGGGAGATGGTGAAGACCGAGGCACGCAGGCTGCCCATGGCATGGGCCTCTGTGCACTCGGGCCACAGGAGTCCGCCGAGGAAGTGCCGTGACCTCTCGCCGTGCACCGCGAGGGCGGCCAGCAGACGCTGCTGCCGGTGCCCCAGAAGAACGGCCGTGCCGCCGACCGACAGATCCCAGCCGCCCAGCAGGCGCAGACGTGTGACGTGCTTCTCGTGGTGCATGGCCGGTCCCCCTGCTGAGTGGCTGCCCGCGGTGAAGAGGTCGATGACTGTCAGCATCGAATGCGGACAGTGGCATGTCAAAGAAATGACATAGATCTTCGCCGGAGGTCCGTACGGCAACGATTGAGCATCGTCCCACGTCGTCACGTCATGGCGCCCACCGGGTCGGCAGAACTCGGCGCTTCCCGCGAGCACCTGGACGCGCCGGGTTCAGAAGCGGCGGCGGACCCGGATGGTGTTGGCCAGGCGCCGGACCTTGGGCACGTTCGTGGAGAGCACCAGGTAGCCGGTGAGGGTGCCCACGGTGGTCGCCCCGCCGGCGATGAGCGGGACGTGGAACCTCCGCCACCGCTCCGGGTCGGAGGCGAGGATGTGGGCCATGCCGTTGATGGACGCGGCGATCACCGCCCCGGCCACCACCTGGTGGCCGATCTTCTCGCCGCGCTTGAGCAGCGGCTCGAACTCGTCGGCGCGCAGGTGGACGTCGAAGCCGCCGCGCTCCAGGACCACGATCAGCCGCCGCAGGTACTCGGGGGCCTCGACGCCCATCTGCACCGCGTCCTGCAGGATGTCGCGCACCCGCTTGGCGAGGATCTCGGGGGAGAGCCGGTGCAGCACGAACCGCTGCGCGTACGGGGTGAGGACGGTGACGAGGTCGAAGTCGGGGTCCAGGCCGGTGCCCACGGACTCCGCGGTGACGAGCATCCGCAGGAACAGGGCGGACTCGCGCGGCAGGTGCATCCGGTAGCGGCGCAGCATCCCGATGAGGTCGCCCATCAGGTGGCCCACCCGCACCTGGTGCAGGGGCTTGTTCGCGTAGCGGCGCAGCATGATCGCCACGTCCCGCTCGAGCTCCTTCTTGTTGACGTCCTGCTCCTGCGAGGTCAGCCCGAGCAGCCCCGCGGCGATCCGTCGCGGGTTCTCCTGCACCACCCCGAGCATCAGGGTCACCAGGTGGTCCCGGAAGTCGTCGGTGAGGGTGCCCATCATGCCGAAGTCGATGATGCCGATCCGCCCGCCCGTCTCCACGAAGAGGTTGCCGGGGTGCGGGTCCGCGTGGAAGAAGCCGTGCTCGAAGATCATCCGGCAGATGGCCTCGGTCGAGTCCACGGCCAGCAGGTGCCGGTCGAGCCCGGCGTCCTCGAGCGCGGGGTAGTCGTTGATCTTGATGCCCCGGATCCGCTCCATCGTCAGGATCCGGGAGGTCGAGGCCTCCCAGAAGATCTCCGGGATGTGCACGCGGGGGTCGCCCCGGAAGTTCTCGGCCATCCGCTGGGCGTTGCGGGCCTCCGTGAGGTAGTCGAGCTCGTCCCGGAGGGACTGGGCGAACTCGTCCGCGAGCCCCTCGAGGTCGAAGTGCTGCACCGCCGGCCAGTAGGTGGACATCAGCTTGGCCAGCTCCGAGAGGATCTCGAGGTCGCGGTTGACCTCCTCGACGACGCCGGGGCGGCGCACCTTCACGATGACGTCCACGCCCTTGTAGACGGCCGCGTGGGCCTGGCCGATCGAGCCGGTGGCGAGGGGCACCGGGTCGATCTCGGCGAGGATCTCCTCCGCCGCGGAGTCCGGCTCCGACTCGATCATGGCCCGGATCCGCTCCGGGGGCACCGGCGGCGAGTTGTCCTGCAGCCGCGTCAGCTCCTGCACGTACCGCGGCGGCAGCAGGTCCGGCCGGGTCGAGACCACCTGGCCCAGCTTCACGAAGGTGGGGCCGAGCTCCTCGAGCGCCTGCCGCAGGTGGACGGGCTGGCTGTAGAGCTTGTCGGGGTCGATGAGCCGGACCCGGGCCAGCGGCGCGCGCCACTCCTCCTTGATCCCGCCGAGGGCGAAGCCGAAGCCGTGCTTGGAGAGGACCTCGAGGATCTGGAGGAAGCGCTCGCGGCGGCTGATCATCGGCGGGCCGCTCCGGTGCTCATCCGGGCCAGGTAGAAGGACATGAACCCGGTGGCGACGGCCACGATGAAGCTCAGCGCGCTCACCAGCGGCTCGATGCCGAGGAAGACCACGCACACGGCGCCCAGGGCCACGGTCAGGACGAGCAGCACCCACACGGCCACGTGCACCCGCCCGAGCACGCCGGCCCCCGGGCCGGCGGAGGAGCGCTGGGCGGACACGTCGTCGTCCTGCGGGGCGCGCTCGGCGCCGGAGGCCGCGGCGGACACCGCCAGGCCCTTGCGCCACTTCTTCGCGTTGCGCGAGCGGTCGGCCTCGGCCGGGACGTAGGCGTCGGGCACGGCGAAGCTGCCGCCGGGCGGCAGGAGCTCGGGGACGTCGTTGGGCAGCTGCTCGAACCACTCCGCAGGGATGTCCTCCGGACGCGCGGCCTGGAGCGTCATCGAGACCTCGAAGGCCGAGCCCCGGATGGTGCCCCACACGGCCGTCAGCCTGTCCCGCTGGAAGGCGTGGTCGATGATCGGGATGAACTGCTGGGACATCTGGGTGGAGAGCCGGCCCACCTGACGGCGCTCGTAGAGCACGTCCACGATGTCCAGGGTCTGCCCGTGGTGGTTGCGGACCTTGTTGGTCTCCAGGGTCAGCATCACGCGGCCCTCCCCGGACGGCGGGATGACGCTGTGCAGGTACTCGGCGAACTCCTGCTCGTCCAGGACCTTGATCGACGGGCCCTGCGGGAGCACCGCGGCCTGCGCCGGGGGCGTGTTGAGCGGGAACAGCAGGTCGGGGGCCGCGATCGACAGCCGCGCCGTGGCGTCGACCTCCGCCTGCCCGTCCTGGCGCAGGACCGTGGCCTCCAGCTTCAGCGGCGCCACCGGGGTGTACCCGGAGGCGATGACCCGCGCCAGGTAGGGCCAGTACCGCTGCGCGTCCTGCTGGGCGAGGTGCCCGATCTTGTTGGGCCCGATCCGCACCGAGACCGTGTGCGGGTCGAAGGGGTTGTCCGGTTCCGGGACCAGCGCCGCGTTGCCCGTCCAGGTGCGCAGCTTGCCGAAGGACAGACCGCCGAACACCCGCATGATCTCGGTGTCGTAGAAGTTCTCCGTGACGATCTCCAGAGAGCCGCGGTCGTTGAGCGCGTAGTCGGTCATGGTCTCCCTCGATGGAGGCGGGGCATCAAGTCGTCAATAGCTTCTCACGATTCCCCCGGCACCCGGTCCACCGCCGGGCCGCTGCGGTGTCCGCGCTGACTGGTGCAATGATGACCGATCAGGACACCGGGCGGGCCCCGGTGGAACGCCCCGGGACGAGAGCCGGCCCGGGCCCGCAGAGGAGGCGCACGGATGCCCGAGGGCCAGGTCCCCCCGCCCGAGCCCGGCCGCCCGGCGGTGGACGTCGACGTGCTGCGCACGCTGTTCCTCAGCCCCGCGGACTGGATCCACCGCCGCGTGGAGTCCGTGCTCCTGAGCCCCGACGGCGTCACCCGCCGGAAGGTCTCCCTCGACGTCGACCTCGCCGCGCGCGCCCCCTGGCCGACCGACGCCGCCGGCCGGCTGCTGGTGCCGGTGACCATCCAGGCCAAGCAGCCCCTGCGCAACTTCGACGCCGTCTGCCAGGGCGATCCCGTCCCGGTGCTCAGCACGGAGGACAACGGCGCGCTCGCCGAGCTGCTGCTGCGCGGGCTGATCCCGGAGCAGCTGCCGCCGGCGGAGGCGGCCGTGCTGGCGGAGGACCTCGTGCCGGCGATCGTGCACGCCCCGGAGCTGCTCGTGGAGGACGCGCTGGACGGCTTCTGGGCCTACTGCGAGCACCTGCGCGAGGTGGTGCAGGAGCTCGTCGAGCGCGGGCGGCTGCCGGTGGAGGACGCCGAGCACTGGGAGGCCGACCTCGCCCTGTTCACCACGGTGGCCGACCAGCTGGCCCGCGGCTTCCTGCTGACCTTCGCGCTGCCCGCGGAGTTCGCGGGGCGCCGGCTCGTGCTCAAGTACGCGATGGACGAGCAGTACGCCGCCGGCCGCCGGCCGCGCGCCCGGGACCGGCTGCGGCACTGCTGGATGCCCTGGGTGGGCCGGGTGGGCCTGCACGACCTCGCCTCCTGCCGCAGCTTCCACCTGGAGCTGACGGTGCCCGCGGAGGTCCGGCTGCACGAGTTCACGGTCCTCTCGCACGAGGGCGGCCGCACCGGCGGCCCGGGGGGTTCGCACCGGGCGGTGGACCGGGTGCTCGCCGAGGACCGCACCGTGCGGCGGTGGCCCGGGGCGGTGCGCGGCCATCTGGCGCTGCGGCCGACGTCCCGCTTCGACGACGCCTTCTGCGAGATGGTGATCCTGCCGGCACGGCAGGGGATCACGGCGTTCGCCTCGGTGGCGGTCAGTCTCATCACGGCGGTCCTGCTGCTCGTGGGGCTCGTGGCCACCGGGCGGGAGCACGTCCTGGGCCCCGGCTGGCAGGTGCCCTCCGCGGCGGCCTCGATCGTGATGTCCGTGGTGGCGGTGCTGCTGTCCTGGATCAACCGGCAGCCGGAGCACGACCTCTCGGTGCGCGTGATGCGCCCCCTGCGCTACGCGCTCAACCTGGAGGCCCTGGTCATGCTGATGCTCGCCGGCGCGGCCTCGGTTCCGCTCACCCCGGGCGCCGCCGCGGCGTACTGGTCGGTGCTCGTGCTGCTGCACGTGCTGTCCCTCGTGCTCGTGGCGCGCACCTGGTGGGTGCGGCGGTCCGTGGACCGGGGCTGGTACACCTCCCGGGCCCGGCGGCACGGCCGATGACCGGCGGCGCTCTGTTCAGTGCGGCGGCGGCCTCCTACACTGGAGAGGTCACGGAAAGGATCCACCATGGCCTATGACGCCCGGACCGGCCCGCAGGCGCCCCAGCCGCGCCGCGAGCACCGCAACGACTCCAAGGTGAACCTGCTGCAGATGGGCAACTCGTCGATGTCGCTCGGCCAGAGCCTCGACCGCCGGGTCTTCAAGTCCAACGAGGACGCCCAGCGCGCCGTCGACCGCGTGCTGCGCCGCTCGGGGCGCCCCGCGACCTGACGCCGCGTCCTCCCCGGGGCCGCGATCCCGGTCCCGTCCCGCGAGTCCTTCCGATGCCCCCGGCCCCGGCCGGGGGCATCGCCGCTGCCGGGGGCGGGAGGGTCTCAGGCGCGCGCCGCCGCCTGCGCCCGCAGCGCCCGCAGCAGGTGGTCCCGCTCCTCGACCAGGATCCGGCGCAGGGCCGCGGGCGCCCCGGCGTGGTTGCTCAGCCACAGCTCCGTGCGGGCGAGCACCGGGTGGTGCTCGGGGTCGTGGCCCGGCTCGAGGTCGGCGCCCGCCGGGTAGAGGCCGGCCACGATGCGGGTGGCCATCCCGATGGACCGGCGCGCCCACACCTCCGCCAGCATCGCGAAGTACTGCTCGCGGTAGGGCTCCAGCAGCTCGGCCGGGCCCAGCCGGAAGCCCTCGATCGTGGCGCTCAGCAGGTCGTTGGACAGCTCGTCACCGGTGATCGCCTCCCACGCCTCGGTCTTCGCCCGGGGGAGCGGGCGGGCGGCGCGGGTGCGGGCCCAGCCCACCTGCCCCGTGCGGGTCCGGTCCGCGGCGCGCTCCCGCTCCAGGGCGGCGTCCAGCCCGGGGTCCTCGCCGCGGCCGGTGGCCGCGAGCGCCGTCCACAGCGCCCAGCGCAGATCCGGGCCCAGTCGCAGCCCGGGCAGGGCGTCCCGCCCGCCGAGCAGGTCGCGCAGCCATCCGGCGTGGCTCCCGTCGCGGCGGGCCGTGCGGGCGGTGAGCCGGGCGAGGGCCAGCTGCCGGTCGCTGCCGGGGTCGGCCCGGCGCAGCTCCCGCACGGCGGCGTCGAGCAGCCGCCCCCGCAGCCGGTCCCGCCGGGCGGCCGGGGTGAAGCGCTCGACGGCCTCCACGGCGTGGTCCACGGCGGTGACGAACATCCCGGTCCGCGGTTCGGCGAAGCCGTGGTCGAGGACGGCGCCCACCCAGTCCCCCGGGTCGAGCTCGGCGTCCCGGGTGGCGTTCCACAGCCCCGACCACAGCTGGGCGCGGGCCATGTCGTCCTCCACGGAGGACAGGGAGCTCAGGGCCGTGGTCAGCGAGAGGGGGTCCAGGCGGGTCTTGGCGTAGGTGAGGTCCTCGTCGTTGACCACCAGCAGCGGCGCGGTCGAGCCCACGAGCTCGGGGACCTCCACGCAGGACTCCGCGGGCAGGTCCACGCTGACCGTCCCGGTGCGCACCAGGACGTCCCCGGGCCCGCGCTCGTAGCCGCCCAGCAGCAGCCGGTGCGGGCGCAGCACCCCGGCCCCCGGGTCCTGGAGCAGCGCCGCGAAGCGCACGGCGCCGTCCTCGTCCCGGGCCAGGTCCAGGGTCAGGGAGCTGACGCCGGAGGTGCCCAGCCAGGCCTCCGCCCAACCGCGCACGTCCCGCCCGGAGGCCTCCTCGAGCACGGCCAGGAAGTCCTCCAGGGTGGTGGAGCCGTAGGCGTGGCGGCGGAAGTAGGCGCGGCAGGCCTCGACGAACGGGCCGTAGCCCACGAACGCGACGAGCTGCTTGAGCACGGCGGCGCCCTTGGCGTAGGTGATGCCGTCGAAGTTCTGCCGGGCGGCCTCCAGGTCCTGGACGTCGGCGACCACCGGGTGGGTGGTGGGCAGCTGGTCCTGCCGGTAGGCCCAGGCCTTCCGGCGGTCCGCGAACGCGATCCAGGCCTCCTCGAAATCCGTGGCCTGCACGGACGCGTGCGCCCCCATGAACTCGGCGAAGGACTCCTTGAGCCACAGGTCGTCCCACCAGGTCATGGTGACGAGGTCCCCGAACCACATGTGGGACATCTCGTGCATCAGGGTGTTCGCCCGCCCCTGGTGCTGGGCGCGGGTGGCCCCGTCCGGGAACAGGTACTCCTCGGTGAAGGTCACCAGCCCGGGGTTCTCCATGGCGCCCAGATTGTACTCGGGCACGAACGCCTGTTCGTACTTGCCGAACGGGTACGGGTAGCCGAACAGCTCCGTGAAGAACGTCAGGCCCTGCCGGGTGAGGTCGAACAGCTCCCGGGCCCCGGTGGCCGCGTCCAGGTGCTCCGCCAGCGAGGCGCGGCAGTACAGGGCCAGCGGCACGGACATGCGGCTGCCGTCCTCGAAGGAGTGCCGCCACTCGCCCGCGACCCGGTGGTACGGACCCGCCAGCACCGTGGTGATGTACGTGGAGATCCGCTCCGTGGCGGCGAACTCGTGGCGCGCGGCCCCGGGCCGCTCGGCCTCCGGAGCGGGGGACACGGCCATGCGCACCCCGTTGGAGGAGACCTGCCAGTCCTCCGGGGCCAGCACCGTGAACCGGAAGGACGCCTTGAGGTCGGGCTGCTCGAAGTTCGCGAAGACCCGGCGGGCGTCCGCCGGCTCGTACTGCGTGTACAGGTAGACCCGGCCGTCGGCCGGGTCCGCGAACCGGTGCATCCCCTCGCCCGAGCGGGAGTACAGCCCCCGCCCGGCCACCCGGACCTCGTTGGCCGCCTCCAGCGACGGCAGGCGGATCCGCGCGCCCTCGACGACGTCGTCCGGGTCCAGCGCCCGGCCGTTGACCGTCACCGACTCCACGGAGTGCCCGATGAAGTCCAGGAACGTCTGGGCGCCCTCCTCGGCGCCGAAGCGCACGGTGGTCACGGACCGGAACGAGTCCTCCTCCGGGTCCGGCGCGGTGGACAGGTCCAGCAGGACGTCGTAGCTCTCCACGGAGACGAGCTCGGAGCGGTCGGCGGTCTCGCGGCGGGTCAGGTTGTCGTTGCGCACCGTGCCATTGAACCACCCGGGCCACCCGGGCCTCCCGGTCCCCGAGTACCCGGCGGTCCCGGTCCCTGGACACCCGGCCGTGCCCCCGTAGGCTGGACGGCGACCCGCCCGCCCGTCCGCACGAGCCGCCCGCAGGAGGAGCCCATGGCCGACCAGGACCGCCGGACCCTGCTCTCCGGGGCGCTGCTCGGGGCGGGCGTCGCCGCCTCCGTGGTGGACCTCGCCGTCTTCCACCTGCTCCTGCACTGGCACCACTTCTACGACCTGTCCACCACCGGGGTGGCCCTCGCGTCCGACGGAATCTTCCACGCCTTCGGCTGGTTCGTCACCGTGGGCTCCCTCTTCCTGCTGGCCGACATCCGGCGTCGCGGCACCGTCTCCTGGGGTCGCTGGAGCGGGGCGCTGCTCGCCGGCCTCGGCGCGTTCCAGCTCTTCGACGGCGTGGTCCTGCACAAGGTGCTCCGGATCCACCAGATCCGCTACGACGTGGACCTGCTGGTCTACGACGCCACCTGGATCGGCGCGGCCGTGCTCGCGCTCGCCGCGGGCCTGGTGCTGCTGCGCCGGGCCCGCCCCGCCGGCCCCGCCCGCCCGGGGCGATGACGCACCACCACGGCACCACCGGGTGGGCCCTGCTCGAGGGGGCCGTGCTGGTCCTGCTCGCCCTGGCCGCCGTCGGCTGGGCGGCGGGCCTGTGGGCGGCACGGCACCGCGGCCCGTGGCCGGTGCACCGGACGGTGCTGTGGTTCGCGGGCCTGCTTTGCGCCGGAACGGCGCTCGTCGGTCCCCTGGCGCAGGCCGCGCGCACCGGCTTCACCGCCCACATGGCCGGGCACCTGCTGCTGGGGATGCTCGCCCCGCTGCTGCTGGTGCTCGCCGCCCCCGTGACCCTCGCGCTGCGCGCCCTGCCCGTGGCCCGGGCCCGGGCCGTGTCGCGGGCGCTGCGCCGGCCGCCCGTCCGGGCGGTGGCGCACCCGGTGACGGCCGGCGCGCTCAACGCGGGCGGGCTCTGGGTGCTCTACGGCACGGGGCTGTACGGCCAGCTGCACGCCTCCGTGGCCGTGCACGCGGCGGTGCACCTGCACGTGCTCCTCGCGGGCTGCGTGTTCACGGCGGCCGTGGCCGGGGTGGACCCGAATCCGCACCGGGGCTCCTTCCGGCTGCGCGCGGCGGTGCTGGTCGGCTTCGTGGCGGCCCACTCGGCGCTCGCCAAGCACCTGTACGGGCATCCCCCGGACGGGGTGGAGGCGTCCGACGCCCGCGCGGGCGCCCAGCTCATGTACTACGGCGGGGACGTGGTGGACGTGGCGCTCATCGTGGTGCTGTTCGCGCAGTGGTACGCCGCTCGCGGGCCGCGGGAGCGCGCCGCCCGGCCGGTGGCCTGAGCGGACCGGGTCACGCCCCCGGGGTCCGGGTCCCGGCGGGCCTCCAGCTCGGCCACGAGCTCCTCGTGGCGGTCCTGGGTGACGGGGTGCGGGCCGTCGGGGTTCACCAGGTACTCGTGCTCCAGCTGGCACACGATCCTGCTGTGCAGCACCTGCAGGTCCACGAGGGACAGCGCGGAGAGCTCCGCGGGGAAGTCGCCGTCCGGTCCCAGGCACGTGTCGCAGTCCCGGTGCCCTCCGTCGCCGGTGTCCGGCCGGGACGGGACGACGTCGACGCCGCTCACGCCGCCACCCCGCCCAGCCCGGCGCCGCTCCACGGCGCGGGGGCCGGTGGCTGCGGCCGGGGGCCCGGGCCGGGCGGCTCGGCGAGGCCGAACGGCACCGGCCGGGTGAGGACCTGCACGGCGTCCCCCGGCTCCGCACCGGGTCCGAGGTCGAGGGACCACCGCAGCAGCTCCAGGCCGCCCGGGTCGACGTGCTGGGCTCCCGTGAGGTCCACGGTCACGGCCGCACCCGGGAACAGGGCGCGGGCCCGGCCGACGAGCGGGCCCAGGGCCCGGTGGTTGCGCTCGGTGAGATCGCCGGTGACGACGAGGCGCACGCGGCGGGAGTCCAGCTCGATGCGCACGACGACGGACAGGGAGTGTTCCATGCGGGGTCCTTCTACGACAGGACGTCACGGCCGGCTGCTCGACCCGTGCCCAGAAGCATAGACCTCCGTGACCCGGGTCACCAGTGACCGTGCCGAGTCGTTATCGGGCGTGAGGGTGCGCACAGTCGGCCCCGGGAGCGGGCGCGCGGACGGATCCGGCCGGTAGCGTCGGGGCCATGCGCTCACTCGTGGTCGGTTGGTCCAGCGTCCTGCACGGCGAGGCGACGGCCGGCGACGTCCTCGCCATGGAGGCCGTCGCCGACGCCCTCGGCACGGCGGGAGTTCCGCACGACGTCGCCTGGAGCGCGGTCATGTGCCCGCCCGGCGGCCTGCGCCTCGAGCACGTCCGGCCGGAGTCCTACTCCCACCTGCTGTTCGTGTGCGGGCCCGCGACCGGTCGCTCGATCGCCGAGCTGCACGAGCGGTTCGCCCACTGCCGTCGGATCGCCGTCGGCGTCAGCGTCCTCGACCCCGAGGACCCGGTGACGGCCGGGTTCCACCGGGTGATCGCCCGCGACCGCCCCGGTGCCGACGCCCGCCGGGACCTCGCGGCCCGGGTCGAGCCCCGGCTCGCGCCCGTCCTGGGCGTCTACCTCACCTCCGGCCAGCACGAGTACGGGGCCCGGCGCCGGCACGAGGGCGTCCGGACCGGGCTGGAGCGGTGGCTGGGCGGGCTCGACGCCGCCCGGCTGCCGCTGGACACCCGGCTGGACCCGCGGGACTGGCGGCTGCCCGCCACCGCGGCGCAGGCGGGTGCGGTGATCGCCCGCCTCGACACGGTGGTGAGCATGCGCATGCACGGTCTCGTCCTGGCGCTGCGGGCGGGGGTGCCCGTGCTCGCCGTCGACCCCGTGGCGGGCGGCGGGAAGGTCACCGCGCAGGCGCGCGCCTGGGACTGGCCGGCCGTGGTGGGCGCGGACGGGCTCACCCCGGACCGGCTCGACGAGCTGCTGCGCTGGTGCCTGTCGCCGGCGGGGCGCGCGGCGGCCGAGGAGCGGGCGGCGATGGCCCCGAGCGGCTTCGAGCAGCTCGACGAGCTCCTCGGGGAGCTGCTCGCGGACCTGTCCCGCGAGCCGGGCCGGGACCCCGACGGCGAGTTCGACCGGGAGCTCGGCGCGGAGCTGGCCCAGGCGGCGGAGACCGGGCGGTACGGCGCCTGACACGGCCCTAGATCAGTCGCCTGATCATTTTGTGCCATACTCCGATCCATGAACTACCTGGGCATCAACGCGATCTTTCACGACCCCGCGGCGGCTCTCGTCGTGGACGGCCGAGTGGTGGCGGCGGCGGAGGAGGAGCGCTTCTCCCGCCGCAAGCACGGCAAGCGTCCCGTCCCGTTCTCGGCGTGGGAGCTGCCCGAGCAGGCGATGCGCTGGTGCCTCGCCGAGGCCGGTTTGACGGCCGCGGACCTGGACGCCGTCGGCTACTCCTTCGACCCGGCGACTGCCGTCGAGATGCCGGACGACCCGTACGACCCGGTGCGCGTGGACTACGCCCGGCGCGCACCCGGGTTCCTCGCCGAGGCCCTGCCCGGCCTGGACCGCGACAAGGTCCGCTTCGTGGAGCACCACGTGGCCCACGCCGCCTCCGCCGGTCTCGCGGCCCCCACCCGCACGAGCAGCGTCCTGGTGGTCGACGGCCGCGGCGAGGCGCACTCCCACCTGGCCGGACGCTACCGGGACGGCGAGCTGGAGATCCTGCACCGCCAGGCGCTGCCGGAGTCCCTCGGCCTGCTCTACGAGTCCCTTACCGACCACCTCGGCTTCCTGCGCTCCAGCGACGAGTTCAAGGTCATGGCCCTGGCCTCCTACGGCGAGCCCCGGTTCCTGCCCGAGCTGCGCGAGATCGTCCGCGCCACGGGCGACGGCGGCTTCCGCGCCCAGGCGCCCGACTGGAGCCGCTTCGCGCCCCGCCGGATCGACGACGGCACCTGGGGCGGCGACCACGCCGACCTCGCGGCCTCGGTCCAGGCCGTGGTCGAGGAGGTCCTGGTGGAGCTCGCCACCTGGCTGCACGGGCAGACCGGGGACCGCGTGCTCACCATGGCCGGCGGCACGGCCCTCAACTGCGTGGCCAACTCCCGGATCTGGCGCGAGACGCCCTTCGAGGAGGTCTGGGTCCAGCCCGCCTCCGGGGACTCCGGGACCGCGCTCGGCGCCGCCCTGCACCTGGCCCAGGAGGCCGGGGACCTCGGCGCGCCCCAGCCCACCGCGGCCCTCGGGCGCAGCTGGTCCGCCGAGGAGCTCGCGCAGTGGCTGCGCACGGCGAAGGTGCCCTTCACCACCCCGGACGACCTCGCCGGCGAGGTCGCCGACATCCTCGCCGACAACGGTGTGATCGCCTGGTTCGACGGCCGCAGCGAGTTCGGGCCCCGCGCGCTGGGCCGCCGCTCCCTGCTGGCGAACCCGATGCACCCCGACAACCTCGAGCGGCTCAACGATGTCAAGGGCCGGGAGCAGTTCCGGCCGGTGGCGCCCATGGTCCTCGAGGAGCGCGCCGCGGAGATCTTCGCCGGCGGCCCGATGCCCAGCCCCTTCATGCTCTTCGTCCACGACGTGGCCCCCGAGTGGCGCGAGCGGATCCCCACCGTCACCCACGTGGACGGCACCGCCCGGATCCAGACGGTCACCGACGAGGACAACGCCGGGATCGCGGCGCTGCTGCGGGCCTTCGACGAGCGCACGGGCGTGCCCGTCGTCGTCAACACCTCGCTCAACACCGCCGGCCGGCCCATGGTCGACGACCCGCGCGACGCCCTCGAGCTGTTCGGCTCCGCCCCGGTGGCGGCGCTCGTGCTCGGTCCGCACCTGGTCCGTCGTGCCTCCTTCTTCCAGGAGGTCAAGTGACGGCCGCGCCCACGACCTATGCCGTGGTCGTCCCCTCGGTGGGGCGGCCGACCCTCCAGTGGCTGCTCGACACGCTCGCCGCCCAGGACGTCGACGCGGAGCACCCCGGCCCGCTCGAGGTCGTCGTGGTCGACGACCGGCGCGGGGACGTGGAACCGCTGCGGCTCGGCGTGCCCGACACCGTGGCCTGGAGCGTGCGCACCGTCCGCGGCTACGGGCGCGGTCCGGCCGCCGCCCGCAACCGGGGCTGGCGGGCCGCCCGCCGCTCCGGGGCGCAGTGGATCGCGTTCCTCGACGACGACGTGGAGCTGCCGGCCGGCTGGGCCCGGCGCCTGGCCGAGGACCTCGCCGCGTGCGGGCCCGGCACCGGAGCGACCCAGGGACGCATCGACGTCCCCCTCCCCGCCTCCCGCCGGCCCACCGACTGGGAGCGCAACACCGCGTCCCTCGAGGACGCCGACTGGGCGACCGCGGACATGGCCTACCGCACGGCCGCCCTCGAGGCCGTCTCCGGCTTCGACGAGCGCTTCCCCCGGGCCTACCGCGAGGACGCGGACCTGGCGCTGCGCGTGCGCCGGGCCGGATGGCAGCTGGTGCGCGGGCAGCGCCGGATCACGCACCCCGTGCGCCCGGCCGACGACCTCGTGAGCCTGCGCGTGCAGGCCGGCAACGCCGACGACGCCCTGATGCGCCGGCTGCACGGGCCCGACTGGCGCCGGGCGGCCGAGGCCCCGCCCGGCGGCTTCCGCCGGCACGCCGCGACGGTCGCCGCCCTGGGCTGCGCGGGGGCGGGCGCCGCGGCGGCGCTCACCGCCACTGCCCTGGGCCACCGGCCCGCCCGGAGCGCCGCGCTGGCCGTGGCCGGCGCCGGCGCCGCGGCGTGGGGCGGGCTGACCGGACGGTTCGTGCTGCTGCGCACGCTCCCGGGACCCCGGCCGGGCGACCCCGAGTTCCTGCCCGAGCTCAGCCGCATGGCCCGCACGAGCGTCACGATCCCCGTCGCCGCGGTGCGGCACAAGGTCCGCGGCTGGTGGCGGCACCGCCGGACCGGACCGTGGCCCGTGCCCGTGCGGGCGGTGCTCTTCGACCGGGACGGCACCCTGGTGCACGACGTGCCCTACAACGGCGACCCCGACGCGGTCGAACTCGTCCCCGGGGCCCGGGAGGCGGTCGACGCCGTGCGCGCGGCCGGCATGCGGGTCGGCGTGGTGTCCAACCAGTCCGGCATCGGCCGCGGCCTGCTGACCCGCGAGCAGGTGGACGCCGTCAACGCCCGGGTGAGCGAGCTGCTCGGCCCCTTCGACGCCTGGCAGCTGTGCCCGCACGCCCCGGAGCAAGACTGCGCGTGCCGCAAGCCCCGGCCCGGCATGGTGCTCGCGGCCGCCGCCGCGCTGGGCGTGGACCCCTCCGAGTGCGTGCTGATCGGCGACATCGGCGCCGACGTGGAGGCCGCCCAGGCCGCCGGCGCGCGCAGCGTCCTGGTCCCCACGGCGGTCACCCGCGAGGAGGAGGTGGCCGCCGCCCCGGCCGTGGCCGCGACGCTGCGCGAGGCCGTCGCCGCCGTGCTGGCGCCCGCCGCGGAGGGGACGGCCGCCCGGCCCGGCGTCCGCCGCGCACCCGTCGCGGCCGGGGCCCGGAGCTGAGCATGGGCCGCACCCTCGCCGTCCGCCTCGACTCGGACGGGGACGTCCTGCTGACCGGGCCCGCCGTGCGCGCCCTCGCCCGGCTCGGGAGCCCGGTGGACCTGCTGGCCTCGCCGGCCGGCGCCGCCGCCGCCGGGCTGCTGCCGGACGTGGCCGAGGTCCTGGAGTATTCGGCGCCGTGGTCCGGTTTCCGGCCCCCGCCCGTGGACCCGGCGGCCACCACGGCCCTGGTGGCGGATCTCGCCGCCCGCGGCTACGACCTCGCCGTGGTCTTCACGTCCTACCACCAGAGCCCCCTGCCCATGGCGCTGCTGGCCCGGCTGGCCGGGATCGACCGGGTGGTGGCCACCAGCGAGGACTACCCGGGATCGCTGCTCGACGTCCGGCACCGCCGCGCGGACCCGCCCGGCGGCGGTCACGAGGTCGAGGCGGCCCTGGAGCTCGCCGTCGCGGCCGGGGCCCCCGAGCCGGCCCCCGCCGACCGGCGCCTGGCCGTGCGGCGACCGCTGCCGGGACTGCCGGCCGAGCTGTCCGCGCTGCCCGGCGGGTTCGTGGTGCTGCACCCCGGCGCCTCGGTCCCCTCCCGCGGGCTCACCCCCGAGCACGCCGGGGCCCTCGCCGCGGAGCTCGCCGCGGCCGGGCGCACCGTGGTCCTCACCGGCGGGCCGGGGGAGCGCGAGCTCACCGCGGCGGCCCGCGCGGCCGCCCGGGCCGCCGCCCCGCGCGGCGCGGCCCCGCACGGGGCCGTGCTGGACCTCGCCGGCCGGACCGATCTGCCGGGCCTGGCCGCCGTCCTGGACGCCGCCGCCTGCGTGGTGGTCGGCAACACCGGTCCCGCCCATCTCGCCGCCGCCGTGGGCACCCCGGTGGTCTCCCTCTTCTCGCCGGTGGTGCCGGCCGAGCGGTGGGCGCCCTGGGGGGTGCCCGTGGTGCTGCTCGGTGACCAGGGTGCGGCCTGCCGCGGCTCCCGGGCCCGCGACTGCCCCGTCCCCGGTCACCCGTGCCTGTCCTCCGTGCCCCCGGCCGCCGTGCTCGCGGCCGTCGAGGAGCTCGCCGACGGCGCCCCGGGGGCGCCCGCCCCTGTTCCCGAACCGGAAGGAGGACCCGGGTGCGCATCCTGACCTGGCACGTCCACGGATCGTGGACGACATCGTTCGTGCACGGTCCCCACACCTATCTGCTGCCGGTCGTCGCCGACCGGGGCCCCGACGGCCGCGGCCGCGCCGAGACCTGGGACTGGCCGACGGCCGCCGTGGAGCGCACGCCGGAGCAGCTGGCCGACGAGGAGTTCGACGTGGTCCTCCTCCAGCGCCCCCACGAGTTTGAGCTGCTCGAGCGGTGGACCGGGCGCCGGGCCGGGACCGACGTTCCGGCGGTCTACGTGGAGCACGACACCCCGCGCGGTCCGGCGGTGGCCACCCGCCACCCCCTCGCCGAGCGCTCCGACGTGCCGGTGGTCCACGTGACGCACTTCAACCGGTTGATGTGGGACAACGGGGACGCGCCCACCGAGGTCGTGGAGCACGGCGTGCTCGACCCCGGCCCGCTCTACACCGGGCGCCGCGAGAGCCTGGCCGCCGTGGTCAACGAGCCCGTCCGGCGCGGGCGGGTCGCGGGCACGGACCTGCTCACCGCGCTGGCCCGGGAGCTGCCCGTGGAGGTCTACGGCATGGGGATGGACCGCCTCGCGGAGCACGCGCCCCACATGGCCGGGCGGCTGCACGAGAACTATCCTCAGGAGCAGCTGCACGCGGCGCTCGGCGAGCACCGGGCCTACTACCACCCCTACCGGTGGACGAGCCTGGGGCTCGCGCTGCTGGAGGCCATGACCATCGGGATGCCGGTGCTGGGCCTGTCCGCCACCGAGGCGCCCCGGGCGGTGCCGCCGGGGGCGGGGCTGCTCTCCAACGACCCGGAGGCGCTGGCCGCGCAGGCCCGGCACTGGCTGAACGACCCCGACGCGGCGGCCGCCGCGGGCACCGCCGCCCGCGAGCACGCCCTGGAACACTACGGAGCGGACCGCTTCCTGGCGGAGTGGGACCGCGTCCTGGAGAAGGTGACAGCATGAGAATCGCAATGGTCTCCGAGCACGCCAGCCCGCTGGCCGCGCTCGGCGGGGTCGACGCCGGAGGGCAGAACGTCTACGTGGCCGCCCTCGCCGCGGGCCTGGGCCGGCTGGGCCACGACGTCGTCGTCTACACCCGCCGTGACGCCGCCGGCCTGCCGGACGAGGTCGAGCTCGCCCCCGGCGCGCGCGTGGTGCACGTCCCGGCCGGGCCGCCGAGCCTCCTGCCCAAGGACGACCTCGCCCCGTACATGGACGAGTTCGGGCGCTGGCTGGCCCGCGACTGGTCCCGCCGCGGTGTCCCCGATCTCGTGCACGCGCACTTCTGGATGTCCGGGATCGCGGCCCGCCGCGCCGCCGCGACCCTGCAGATCCCGGTGGTGCAGACGTTCCACGCCCTCGGCGCCGTCAAGCGCCGGCACCAGGGCGCGGCCGACACCAGCCCCACCGGCCGGCTCGCGTCCGAGAACGAGATCGTGGCGGCGGCCGACCTCGTGCTCGCCACCTGCCGCGACGAGCAGGCGGAGCTGCTGGCCCTCGGCGGGGACCCCTCGCGGATCGACGTGGTCCCGTGCGGCGTGGACCTCGACGCCTTCGTCCCCGCTGCGCCGCCCGCCGGCGGGCGGGCGCCCCGGATCGTGGCGCTCGGCCGGCTCGTCGAGCGCAAGGGCGTGGACGTCGTGGTCCGCGCCCTCGCCGAGCTGCCGGACGCGGAGCTCGTCGTGGCCGGCGGGCCCGACCGCGACGCGCTGGACCGGGACCCCGAGGCCCTCCGGCTGCGGGCGCTGGCCCGGGAGCTGGGTGTCGCCGAGCGCGTGCAGCTGCTCGGCCGCGTGGACCACGACGACGCCGCCGCACTGCTCGCCACCGCGGACGTCGTGGCGTGCACCCCCTGGTACGAGCCCTTCGGCATGGTGCCGCTCGAGGCCATGGCGTGCGCCCGCCCCGTGGTGGGCAGCGCCGTGGGCGGTCTGCTCGACAGCATCGAGGACGGCGTGACGGGCCTGCACGTCCCCCCGCGGGACGTCGCCGGCACCGCGGCCGCCCTGCGCACCCTGCTGGCGGACCCCGAGCTGGCGGCCCGCATGGGCCGCGCCGGCCGCGAGCGCGTGGAGCGCCTGTTCGGCTGGCGGCACGTGGCCCGGGAGACCGAGCGCTCCTACGCCCGCGTCGTCGCCCGGCACCGCCGGGAGCACCCGTCCCTGCTCGGGCAGACCGAGCGGTGGCTCGGCGCGCACCTGGACGAGCTGGCCGTCGCCGCGCGCGAGGCCGCCCAGCACGCCGACGTGGTCGACCGCTGGGGCGCCCGGCTGGCCGGGCTGCTGACCGACGGCGGGCGCGTGCTGGCCGTGGGCAACGGCGGCAGCGCCGCCGAGGCCCAGCACTTCACCGCGGAGCTCGTCGGCCGCTTCGTCGACGACCGGCGGCCGCTGTCGGCCGTGTGCCTGTCCGCGGAGACCTCGAGCCTGACCGCCATCGTCAACGACTACGGCGCGGAGGAGGTGTTCGCACGGCAGGTCCAGGCCCACGGGCGGGCGGGCGACGTGCTCGTCGTGCTCTCCACCAGCGGCCGCAGCCCCAACGTCCTGGCCGCCGCCGAGCGGGCGCGCGAGCACGGCCTGCACGTCTGGGCGCTGACCGGACCCGGCCCCAATCCGCTGACCGAGCGGGCCGACGAGTCCCTGACCGTGGCCGCGCCCAGCACCTCGGTGATCCAGGAGGTCCACCTCATGCTGCTGCACGCCGTCTGCGCGGCCGTCGACGCCCGGCTGGCGCCGGCCGCCGGGCCCGCGGAGCCCGCCGCGACCGGGACGCCGGCCAGGACGGCCGTCCGGGCGGGGGTCGCGTGAACGCCCCGCGCGTCGTGGTGGTCGGGGACGCCCTCCTGGACCGGGACGTCTCCGGCACCTCCACCCGCCTGAGCCCCGACGCCCCGGTGCCCGTCGTCGACGTCGGGGACGTGTTCGCCAGCCCCGGCGGGGCCGGCCTCGCCGCGCTGCTGTGCGCCGAGCCGCCGGCCGTCGGGGCCGTGCCGGCCGACGTCACGGTGACCCTGCTCGCGCCGGTCGCCGACGACGCCGCCGGACGGGAGCTGGCCGGCGCCCTGGGCGAGGTCGCCCTGGAGCGTCTGGGCCACGAGGGCGGCACCCGCACCAAGACCCGCATCCGCAGCTCGGGGCAGACCCTCGTGCGCGTGGACGAGGGCGGTCCCGGCACCCCGGTCGGGGTCGCCGCCGAGCACGTGGCCGCCGTCCTGGCCGGGGCGGACGCCGTCCTGGTCTCCGACTACGGGGGAGGCGTCACCCGCGACCCCGCCGTGCGGGCCGCCCTCGAGGAGCACGCCCGGACCGGCGTGGTGGTGTGGGACCCCCATCCGCGCGGCGGGTCACCGGTGCCCGGCTGCACGCTCGTCACCCCGAACGCCGCCGAGGCCGCGGCCGCTCTCGACGACGCCGCCCCCGGTTCCCCCCGGGACCTCGCGGGCGCGCTGCGCCGGCACTGGGCGGCGCGTGCCGTCGCCGTGACGGCCGGGGCAGACGGGGCGTACCTGGCCACGGCGGCGGGCACCGAGCTGGTGCCCGCGGCACCCGTGCAGAACACCGACCCCTGCGGGGCGGGGGACCGGTTCGCCTCCGCGGCCGCCCTCGCCCTGGCCGGCGGCACCCACGTGACGGCCGCCGTGGAGACCGCGGTGGAGGCCGCCGGCCAGTGGGTCGCCGCCGGCGGCGCGGCCACCTACCGCACCCGCCGCGCCGCCGGCGTGCACGCCCGCCCGGCGCTGCACCCCGGCGCGGACCGGCTGCCCCGCGAGGTGCAGGAGCTGCTCGGCGAGGTCCGCGGCCGCGGCGGGACCGTCGTGGCCACCGGCGGCTGCTTCGACGTCCTGCACGCCGGGCACATCGCCTCCCTGGACGCCGCGCGCCGGCTCGGCGACGCCCTGGTGGTGCTGCTGAACTCGGACGACTCCGTGCGCCGGCTCAAGGGCCCGGGCCGGCCCGTGGTCGGCGAGGCGGACCGCGCCCGCGTGCTGGGCGCCCTGCGCAGCGTGGACGCGGTGGTCGTGTTCGACGAGGACGACCCCCGCGCCGCCCTGAACCTGCTCCGCCCCGACGTCTGGGTCAAGGGCGGGGACTACACCCCCGAGCAGCTGCCCGAGGCCGTCGACGTGCGCGGCTGGGGCGGCCGCGTCACCGTGCTGCCCTATCTCTCGGGACGCTCCACCACGGCCATCCTGCAGAAGGCCGGCCGTGAGCGCTGAGCCCCTCACCGGCACCGGAGCCGGCACCTCGACCGGCACGGCTGACGGCGCGTCCGCCGGTCCGGACCGGTGGGTCGTGGACCCCGCCGGCATCGGCCCGGGGGACGTGCTCGTGCTGCGGGCCCTCGGCCTCGGGGACGCCCTGACGGCCGTGGCCCCGCTGCGGGGCGTGCGCCGGATGCTGCCGGGCCACCGCGTCCTGCTCGCCGCGCCCGCGGCCGTGGGCACCTGGCTGGCCGGGCTCGGCGCAGTCGACGGCGTGCTCCCGGTCCCCGGGCTCGTGCCCCTGCCGCCGACCCCCGGCGGGCACGTGGCCGTGAACCTGCACGGGCGCGGACCGCGCAGCCACGAGCTGCTCCTCGCGTCCCGCCCCGAGCGGCTCGTCGGCTTCGCCGCCCCGGAGGCCGGCCACGACGGCCCGGTGTGGCGGGCCGACGAGCACGAGGTGCGGCGCTGGTGCCGTCTGGTGACCGACGCCGGCGGTCCGTGCGGGCCCGAGGACCTGCGCCTGCGCGCGCACCGCCCCGCGCCCCGGGACGCCCCCGTCCTGATCCATCCCGGTGCGGCCTCCGGGGCCCGGCGGTGGCCCGCCGAGCGCTGGCGGGAGGTCGCCGCGGCCCTGGCCGCGGACGGGCACCGGGTCCTGGTGACCGGCTCCCCGGCCGAGGCCGGGCTCGCCGCCGCCGTGGTGGCCGGGGTCGGCGGCGCGGAGAACGTGTGCGGGACGCTGGACCTGGACGGTCTGACCCGCACCGTCGGGTCGGCCGCCGTGGTGCTCAGCGCCGACACCGGCGTGGCCCACGTGGCCACCGCCCAGGCCGTGCGCTCCGTGGTGCTCTTCGGCCCCACGCCCCCGGCCTGGTGGGGACCCGCCGTGGACCCCGACCTGCACACCGTGCTGTGGCACGGCGACCCGGCCGGCCGGTCGTGGGGCGACCCCCACGCCGACCGGCTCGACGAGCGGCTGGCCGCCGTCGAGCCGGACGAGGTCCTGGCCGCGGCCCGCGCGCAGCTGGCCGCCTCCCGCACCTGACCGGCCTGGTCCCCGTCCTGCCGAAACCCTGTACTCGAGATTCCTGTCGTTCGACCCCGAGGAGCACCGTGAACGCCACGCCGACCGCGACCCCCGCTGCGGGCGCCGCCCGTCCGATCCGCCGCGCCGTCGTGACCGGGGGGACCGGCTTCCTGGGCAGCCACCTCTGCACCGAGCTGCGCCGCCGGGAGGTGGAGGTGGTGTGCCTGGACAACTTCCTCACGGGCTCCGCGGCGAACATCGAGCACCTCGTGGGCGACCCCGGCTTCCGGCTCGTCCAGTGCGACGTCACCGACTACGTGCACGTGCCCGGGGACGTGGACCTGGTCCTGCACTTCGCGTCCCCGGCGTCCCCGATCGACTACCTCAAGCTGCCCATCCACACCCTGAAGGTCGGCTCGATCGGCACCCACCACGCCCTGGGCCTGGCCAAGGACAAGGGCGCGCGGTTCGTGCTCGCGTCCACCTCGGAGGTCTACGGCGACCCGCAGGTGCACCCGCAGCCCGAGAGCTACTGGGGCCACGTCAACCCGGTGGGCCCGCGGGGGGTCTACGACGAGGCCAAGCGCTTCGCCGAGGCCCTGACCGTCGCCTACCGCGCCGAGCACGGTGTGGACACCGCCATCGTGCGGATCTTCAACACCTTCGGCCCCCGGATGCGGCCCTTCGACGGCCGCGCGATCCCCACGTTCATCCGGCAGGCCCTGGCCGGGGAGCCCCTCACCGTGGCCGGGGACGGCGCCCAGACCCGCTCGGTCTGCTACGTCTCCGACCTGGTCCGCGGCATCCTGGCCCTGGCCGACAGCGGGCACAGCGGCCCCATGAACATCGGCAACCCGCACGAGCTGTCCGTGCTGCAGATCGCCCGCGACGTCATCGCCGCGACCGGCTCCGCCTCGGAGCTGGAGTTCGTCGAGCGCCCCGTGGACGACCCGATGGTGCGCCGCCCCGACACCACGCTCGCCACCGAGGTCCTCGGCTGGGCCCCGGAGGTCCCCTGGGCGGCGGGTCTGGAGCGCACGGTCGCGTGGTTCCGGGAGGGGGCCGGTCTCCCGCAGGCCGCCCAGCGCGCCCGCTGACCGGGGTCCGCCGGCCGATCCGGGCCGCGGCACCGGTTCGCGGGTCCGGGCCGTGCGGTGCCGCGGGCCCGGCGCACCGGCCGCTCAGCTGACGTAGCGGCGCGCGGCGCTGCCGCGCTGGGACTCCTCCAGCGCCAGGAAGCGGCGCTCGACGTGCTCGGGCAGGGGCCGCCGCTCGCGCAGCACCCAGGGGGCCCCGCGCAGGGCGTCGAGCAGCGCCAGGGCCGTGACCCGGTCCCGCGGGGCGGCGCCCACCACGTCCCGGGTCCGGCGCAGGGCCGCGCGCAGCGGGCGGCGCAGCCAGATGAACCAGAGCGTGTTGCGCAGGCCGTGGCGGCGCCGCAGGTGCGGGTCGCGGACGGTGGAGGCCTGGTGGTGGACCACGACGTCGGGCAGGTGCACGAGCTCCCAGCCCGCGGTCGCGAGGTCCGCCGCCAGCAGCTCCTCCTCGCCGCCGAGCCACAGCCGCTCGCTGAACCCGCCCACCTCGCGGAACGCCGTCCGGCGCACCACGGACGCCCCGGCCAGGAAGCTGCCGAGGGCCGGGCCGGGCATCCAGCCGGGGCCCTCGACCGGCGAGTGCAGCAGCTCCGCGTTGATCGGGTCCTCCCGCGATCCGGGTTCCACGAGGATCCTGCCGGTGACCACGCCCAGCCGCGGATGGGCCTCGAGCACGTCGGCCGCCCGGCGCAGGGAGCCGGCCTCCCACCAGGTGTCGTCGTCGCAGAAGGCCACGAACGGCGTGCTCACGCGCTCCAGGGCCACGTTGCGGCCCACGGCGCCCAGGTTGACGGGACTCGCGACGAGCTCCGCCCAGGGGTGCCGCTCGCGGATCGCGTCCGCGGTGCCGTCCTCCGAGCCGTTGTCGACGACCACCACTCGGGGCCGTTCCGGGAGCTCCCGCAGGCGGGTCAGGGCCAGCAGGGCCTCGTCCCGGCGGTTGTAGGTGATCATCACGACCGCCACGCGCTCGTCGGGGCCGGTCGTGGGGTCGGGGGCGGGGTCGGTCACAGGCTCTCCTCCGGGGCGGCGGGGTCGGTGGGGTCGGGGCCGTGCAGCAGCGCGAGCGCGGCCTCCGTGGTCGGGGACACCCGGTGCCGTTCTCGCAGCGCGGCCGGGACGCGGGGGAGCGCGCCGAGCAGGCCGCGGCGTCCCGGGCGGCCGCCGCGCAGCGTCGCCCCCAGCTCGCGCGCCACGGCCCGCAGGGGCCGGCGCATCAGCGCGGTGAGCAGGCGGCTGCGGACGAGACCGGTCTGCCGGCGCTCGTCCGAGCCCCGGTGCGGCGACGGGTGGTGGTGGGCGCGGATCTCCGGCACGTAGGACAGCCGCCACCCGGCGTCGAAGAGGTCGAGAGCGAGGCGCTCCTCCTCGCCGGGGAAGCGCACGACGTCGTCGAAGCCCCCCGCCGCCAGGAACGCCGAGCGGCGCACGATGGCCCCGCAGCCCACGAAGCCGAGCAGCGCCGGACCGGGGGAGCCGGTCGGGATGCCCAGCGCAGAGGCGGCCAGCACCGCGTTGAGCGGGTCCGGGCGCTCCTCGGGGCCCACGGCGATGGACCCGGCGATCAGTCCCAGCCGGGGGTGGGCGTCGAAGACGGCCGCGGCGCGGGCCAGCGCCCCGGGGGCCCACCACGAGTCGTCGTCGGCGAAGGCCACGTAGGGGGTGCGGGCGAGCCGGACGCCGACCGTCCGGGCCACGGCTCCGACGTTGCGGGGCAGCTCCACCACCAGCACGTGGGGGTGGGCGGCGCGCACCGCGTCGGCGGAGCCGTCCGTGGAGGCGTTGTCCACGACGACGACGGGCCCCTCGTGGCGGCCCAGGTGCGCCACGAGCTCCTCCCGGCGGTTGCGGGTGGCCACGACCACCGTGACGCGGTGCTGGGGATCCGGGGCGCCCATCGTGTCCTTCCGTCGGGTCCGTCCGTGTCGTGGTGCCGGACGCGGCCGTGTGCCCGCCACCGGCGGACACGCCTCCCCATCGTAGGGCCCGGTCCTGCCCGTGCCCTGGACGTGGCCCGTGACACAATCGGGGAAACGGCCCGACGTCGGGTTACCGCCGCGAAATACGCCCCGTCCATACTGCCGGTACTGCCCGTCCCGACCCCGAAAGGCATGTGATCGCCCGACATGTCCGACCTGTTCGAGAACTACGCCGCCGACATGGCCGTGGCCGCGGCCTACGACGAGATGTACACCGCGGACCGGCAGGTCCGTCCCGGCTACGACCGGATCGGCGGGGTCCTCGACGACCTGTCGCTCAGCGACGTCAACACCCGCGCGGACTCGATGGCCAGGTCCTTCCTGGACCGTGGCGTGACCTTCGACTTCGCGGGGGAGGAGCGCCCCTTCCCGCTGGACATCGTGCCCCGCGTGATCACCGCCGACGAGTGGGACGTGATCGAGCGCGGCGTGAAGCAGCGGGTCCGGGCCCTGGAGTGCTTCCTCGACGACGTCTACGGCGAGCAGCGGGTCGTGGCCGACGGGGTCGTGCCGAAGGCGCTGATCACCTCCTCCGCCCACTTCCACCGGTCCGTGTGGGGCTTCCGGCCCGCGGGCGGCGTGCGGATCCACGTGGCGGGCATCGACGTGGTGCGGGACCAGCAGGGCGTGTTCCGGGTCCTGGAGGACAACGTGCGCGTGCCCTCCGGGGTGTCCTACGTCATCGAGAACCGGCGGGCCATGACCAAGGGCCTGCCGGAGGCCTTCATGTCCCAGCCCATCCGGGCCGTGGAGGCCTATCCCCGGCACCTCTACAAGGCCCTGCGGGCCACGGCCCCGGAGGCCGCCGAGGACCCCACCGTGGTGGTCCTGACCCCGGGCGTGTTCAACTCCGCCTACTTCGAGCACACCCTGCTGGCCGGGCTCATGGGGGTGGAGCTCGTGGAGGGCCGCGACCTCGTGGTCCGCGGCGACAAGGTGTACATGCGGACCACCGACGGCGAGCAGCGCGTGGACGTGATCTACAAGCGGATCGACGACGAGTTCCTCGACCCCCTGCACTTCCGCTCCGACTCCGTACTGGGCTGCTCCGGGCTGGTCAACGCCGCGCGGGCCGGGAACGTGACCATCGCCAACGCCATCGGCAACGGCGTGGCCGACGACAAGCTCACCTACTCCTACGTCCCCGACCTGATCCGGTACTACCTCGACGAGGAGCCGGTGCTGCCCAACGTGGACACGTACCGGCTGGAGGAGGACGAGGCCCGCGCCTGGGTCCTGGAGCACCTGGACGAGCTGGTGGTCAAGCCCGTGGACGGCTCCGGCGGCAAGGGCCTGGTCATCGGCCCCCAGGCCACCGCGGCCGAGCTCGAGGAGCTGCGCGCCAAGGTGCTGGCGGACCCGCGCGGATGGATCGCCCAGCCGGTGCTGCAGCTGTCCACCGTGCCGACGTTCGCGGACGGGGAGTTCAGCCCCCGGCACGTGGACCTGCGGCCCTTCGCGGTCAACAGCGGCGACGAGGTGTACGTGCTGCCCGGCGGGCTGACCCGGGTGGCCATGCAGAAGGGCTCGCTCATCGTGAACTCCTCGCAGGGCGGCGGTTCGAAGGACACGTGGGTGCTCGGTCAGCCGCAGACCCAGGACCTCGACCCCGGTCAGGCCCCGCCCCCGGACGTCGACTCCTCGGTGCACACGTGGCCGGTCTCCGCGTCCTGGCAGGACGAGGCCGACAGCGGCCAGCAGCAGCAGCAGCAGCAGTCCGCGGGCGGTCCGGCCGCCGGGCCCGCCGCTCCGAGCACCACCCCGACCACGACTCCGTCCGCCACCGCGGACACCACCGCGACGACCCGCACCGGGAAGGGGCCCACGTGCTGAGCCGCATCGCCGAGTCACTGTTCTGGATCGGCCGCTACGTCGAGCGTGCCGACGGCGTGGCCCGGATCCTCGACGTCCACCTGGAGCGCATCACCCAGCTGCCCGTCGGCGAGCAGGAGGCCGAGGTGCGCCGCATCATGGCGGTGATGGGCGTGGAGCCCGGGGACGGCGACTACAGCGTCCGGTCGATGATCCACGAGCTCGCGTGGAACAGGGACTGCCTGACCTCCATCTCGGGCTCCCTGCACGCGGCCCGCGAGAACGCCCGCCGCGCCCGGGAGACCGTGTCCTCGGCGATGTGGGAGTCGCTCAACTCCACCTACTACGGTCTCGGCCAGCACCGCCGCGACGTCGTCGGCACCTTCCGGGTCTGCCACTGGACCATCGAGCGGATGGCCACCGTGCGCGGGCAGACCCAGATGACCATGTCCCACGACGAGTCCTGGATGTTCCTGTCCCTGGGCGCGGCGATCGAGCGGGCGGACATGACGTCCCGGCTGCTGTGGACCCGGTCGACGTCCACCTCCGGGATGTCGTGGGTGTCGATCCTGCACTGCGCCGGGGGGTACGAGGCGTTCCTGCGCACCCGCTACGGCACGTTCAGCGACGAGTCCGCGACCGAGTTCCTGCTCCTGGACCGGCTCTTCCCGCGCTCGATCCTGCACGCGCTCACCACGGCCGAGGAGATCCTCGTGGGCCTGGAGCCCGGTCTGCAGCGGGTCGGGTTCAAGGACGACGCCCGCCGCATCATCGGCGAGGCGCGCACGGCCCTGGAGTTCCACCACGCGGAGGACCTCATCGCGGTGCTGCCCGAGCACCTGAACAACGTCCAGGCCGCGTGCGCGAGGGCGTCGGAGGCCGTGAGCACCAAGTACTTCTCGCACGCCGTCGAGGCGTCCTGGTTCGGAGGCATGCTGTGACCCGGCTCAAGATCGACCACGTGACCCGCTACGACTACAACGACAACGTCTCCAAGTCCTACAACGAGGCCCGCATGACGCCCCTGTCCGACGACGAGCAGATCGTGCTCGAGGCGGAGCTGACGCTGAGCCCGGGGACCGCCACGGTCAGCAACTACCGGGACTACTGGGGCACCCGGGTCGCGGCCTTCGACATCCAGGGCCGGCACCGCCACCTCGAGGTCCGCTCCTCGGCCACCGTGGAGGTGCACCGGCGCCCCGGCGACGAGGTCGCCGACGGGCTGAGCTGGGACGAGCTGGCCACCCCGGAGGTCCTCGACGCGGTCTCCGACTTCGTGCCCCAGACCCCGCTCACCCGGCTCGGCCCGGAACTGGAGAAGGTCGCGGAGGCGATCCGCAAGGAGGCGGCCGACCCGGCCGCGGCGGCCGCGGCGATCTTCCGCGGCATCGCCTCGCACATGCAGTACGTGCCGGGGGTCACCGGCGTCCACACGGACGCGGAGGCCGCCTGGCGGGAGGCCAAGGGCGTGTGCCAGGACCTCGCGCACGTGGCCATCGGCATGATGCGGCACATCGGGATCCCCGCCCGCTACGTCTCCGGCTACCTGCACCCGGACTACGAGGCGGGCGTCGGCGCGACCGTGCCGGGGGAGTCCCACGCGTGGGTGGAGTGGTGGAACGACCGCTGGTACGCCTACGACCCCACGAACCACACCCGGCTCACCGACTTCCACGTCACCGTGGCCCGGGGCCGGGACTACACCGACGTCACCCCCCTGAAGGGCATGGTCACCGGCGGCGGCGGCACCTCGGGGCTGCAGGTCCAGGTCGAGGTCACGCAGACCGCATGACGACGGCGGGGCCGTCCACCGTTGCGGGTGGGCGGCCCCGCCGTGAGGGGGCAGGCCTAGCGCTCGAACCGGTAGTTCTTCGGGGCGACCGTCAGCCCGGACGGCGTCACCGTCAGGCCACGGGCCCGGTCCTGCTCCGCGTCCACGCCGACCCTCATGCCCGGGGGCACCACCACGTTCTTGTCGAGGATGCACCGGTCGACCACGGCCCCCTCGCCGATCTGGACGTTGGGCATCAGCACCGACTGGTTGACGGTGGCGTCGTTGTGGACCAGCACCTTCGGGGAGAGGACCGACTCGGTCACGCGTCCGCCGGTGACCAGGACGCCGCGCGAGAGGATCGAGTCCGTCGCGATGCCGCCCTCCCCGTGCGGACCGCGCACGAGCTTCGCCGGCGGGGCCTGCATCTCGTTGGTGTAGAGCGGCCAGGCGTAGTTGTACAGGTTGAAGACGGGCAGCGGACGGATCAGGTCCATGTGCGAGTCGTAGTACGAGTCCAGCGTGCCGACGTCGCGCCAGTACTGCCGGTCCCGTTCCGTGGAGCCCGGGACGTCGTTGTTCGTGAAGTCGTAGACGGCGGCCTCGCCGCGGTCCGCGAACCACGGCATGATGTCCCCGCCCATGTCGTGGCTGGTGTCCTCCTTCGCCTCGTCGGCGCGCAGGGCCTCGACGAGCGCGTCGGTGTCGAAGACGTAGTTGCCCATCGAGGCGAAGAACGCGTTCGGGTCGTCGGGCAGGGGTGCCGTGCTCTGCGGCTTCTCCACGAAGCGGGTGATCCTCGTGACGTCGTCGGGGTCCGTCTCGATGACGCCGAAGGACGTCACCATCTCCATCGGCTGGCGCACGCCCGCCACGGTGGCGCGGGCCCCCGACTCGATGTGGAAGTCCACCATCGCCGAGAAGTCCATCCGGTACACGTGGTCCGCGCCGACCACCACGACGATGTCCGGCTTCTCGTCCTCGATGAGGTTCATCGACTGGAAGATCGCGTTGGCGGAGCCCAGGAACCACTCCTTGCCGCGCCGCTGCTGCGCCGGGACGGTGACCACGTAGTTGCCCAGCTGGGCGGACAGCCGCCAGGTCTGGGTGACGTGCTGGTCCAGGGAGTGAGACTTGTACTGCGTGAGCACCACGACCTGCAGGTAGCCGGAGTTCACGATGTTGGACAGCGCGAAGTCGATGAGCCGGTACCCGCCCGCGAAGGGCACCGCGGGCTTGGCTCGGTCCTCGGTGAGAGGCATCAGGCGCTTGCCCTCGCCTCCGGCCAGGACGATCGCGAGTACCTTCTTACGGTGGGGCATGGGAACCTCTCTGACTTCTTCGGCAATCGGGCGCAACGTCTCCGCCTCGCGGTGCGGAACCACTCGACAGGCGCCTTCATTGTGTCTTAACAGCCGCGAAGGGGAGTGACCGGCCGCACAGGAGTCCTGATGTGTCACCCGCGACGGCGTGCTCGGGCCGCGGCCGGGGATTTCCCGTGGCGGTGCGCCGTTCCTGCAGTACGCTCGGAACCGTGCGAGTAGATATCTTGTCCAAGGAGTTCCCGCCCGAGATCTACGGCGGCGCCGGAGTCCACGTGTCCGAGCTCTCGCGGGTCCTGGCCCCGCTCGTCGACCTGAGGGTGCGGTGCTTCGGTGCTCCGCGGGAGCCCCGGGTCAACGGCGTCGAGGTCCAGTCGTATCCCGTGCCCGCGGATCTGGCCGAGGCCAACGCCGCGATCCAGACGCTGGGGGTGGACCTCGCCATGATCGGCGACATCGCCGGCGCGGACCTGGTGCACTCCCACACCTGGTACGCCAACATGGGCGGGCACCTCGCCTCGCTGATGTACGGCATCCCCCACGTCCTCTCCGCGCACTCCCTCGAGCCCCTGCGCCCGTGGAAGGCCGAGCAGCTCGGTGGCGGGTACGCCGTGTCCTCGTTCGTGGAGAAGACCGCCTACGAGGCGGCCGCGGCCATCATCGCCGTCTCCGATGGCATGCGGCAGGACATCCTCCGCTCCTACCCGGACGTGGACCCCGACCGGGTCCGGACCGTCCACAACGGCATCGACGTCAGCCAGTGGGTCCGCGACGAGGGCACCGACGTGCTCGAGTCCTACGGCATCGACCCGGGCAAGCCCTCCGTGGCGTTCGTGGGCCGCGTCACCCGGCAGAAGGGCGTGCCGTTCCTGCTGCGCGCGGCGGCGCGGCTGCCCGACGACGTCCAGCTCGTGCTGTGCGCCGGCGCCGCCGACACCCCGGAGCTCGGTGCGGAGGTCAACGCGCTCATCGACGAGCTGAAGGCCACCCGGTCCGGGGTGGTGCTCATCGAGAAGATGCTGCCGCGCCGCGAGATCGTCCAGATCCTCTCCGGCGCCACGGCCTTCGCCTGCCCGTCGGTGTACGAGCCGCTCGGCATCGTCAACCTCGAGGCGATGGCCTGCGGGACCGCCGTGGTGGCCTCCGCCACGGGCGGCATCCCCGAGGTCGTCGTCGACGGGGAGACGGGCCGGCTGGTCGCCATCGAGCAGGCCCAGGACGGCACCGGCACGCCGATCGATCCCGAGAAGTTCGTGGCCGACTTCGCCGCCGCCCTGACCGAGGTCGTCTCCGACCCCGTGCGCGCCCGGGAGATGGGCGCCGCCGGCCGGCGCCGTGCCGAGGAGCACTTCGCGTGGGAGTCCATCGCCGAGCGGACCCTGGAGGTCTACCGCTCCGTGCTGTGAGTCGTGGCGGTGCCGTCCGTGCCGTGGAAGTGGCGGCGGCCACCGTGGACCCGTGGGAGCACGGGGCGGCGGCGGCCGCCGCCGGCGCAGGTGAGGGGGGTCCCCGGCCACCTCGAGGACCGTCGGCGCCGGCGGGGCCGGGGGCACCCCAGCAGTGCGAACGCGGGCCTCGAGAGAGCATCGTCCCAGGTCAGCTGGAGAATCCTGGTGATGCTCGGGTTCTATTCAACCGCATGCGGACGCGTGGCGGAAGACGTGGGCACGGTGCTCCACCGCTTTGTCCCGGTGTTCCGCCCGCCTCCCGCCGGGTCCCGGGGCGGCGCCCCCCCAAGTGGTCGGCGGGCGCGGCTGTGGTTCCGTGTTTTGTGTTG
>NZ_JBHVDI010000014.1:0-39741 GCF_042802875.1 Kocuria sp. NPDC057446
GCCCGGAGCCACGGCTCCGGGCGCCCTCCCGCGGCTCAGGGCTCGACCCGCCGGTGGAACGGCCACCAGATGACCCGGCCGATGTCGTAGGTCAGCGCCGGCACCAGCAGCGACCGGACGATCAGCGCGTCCAGGAGCACGCCGAACGCCACGATGAACGCCAGCTGCACGAGGAACATGATCGGGATGACGGCCAGCGCCGCGAACGTGGCGGCGAGCACGATGCCGGCCGAGGTGATCACCCCGCCCGTGAGGGTGAGACCCCGGAGGATGCCCGCCCGGGTGCCGTGGACCAGCGACTCCTCCCGCACCCGGGACATCAGGAAGATGTTGTAGTCGATGCCCAGCGCCACCAGGAAGACGAAGCCGAAGAGCGGGACCGAGGGATCCGCGCCCGGCAGGTCCAGGACGTTGTCGAACACCAGGGCGGAGACGCCCAGGGCCGTGAAGAAGGACACCACGGTGGTGAGGATCAGCAGCACCGGCGCCAGGACGGAGCGCAGCAGCAGCATCAGGATCAGGGTGATGACCACGAGGATGACCGGGATGATCAGGGTGCGGTCCGCGATCGAGGTCTCGTTGGTGTCGATGTTCGTCGCCGTGGTGCCGCCCACGAGGATCTCCGGGTCGACCGCGCCGAGGTTCTCCCGCAGCTCGCGCACGGTCTGCTCGGCCTCGGGGGAGTCGGCGGCGTCGGCCAGCGTGGCCCGGAGCTGGTAGAGGCCCCGGGCCTCGGTCGGCTCGGCCCCGGCGAAGGGCCCGGCCTGCGGTGCGGCGTCCGCCCCGACGGGCAGGGTCCCGGACGGTGAGTCGTCGGAGACGGCCACGACGTCGGCGACCCCCTCCGTGCCCTCGACCGCCTCGACCGCGGCGTTTAGGGACCCGGTGGGGACCAGCAGGACCGCGGGACTGCCGGAGCCGCCCGGGAAGTGCTGGGCCAGGGCGTCCTGCCCGTCCCGGGCCTGGGACTCGCCGAGCACGAGCTCGCTCTGCTCCACGCCCGAGGCCTGGAACTGGGTGCTGAAGCCGGCGAGGGCGAGCAGCACCACCGTGGTCACCACCCAGATCGCCCGCGGGGCCCGGGCGACGAACCGGGCCACCGAGGCCCAGACGCCCCGGCCCTCGACGGTCGGCCGGGTGCCGGCCCCGTGCTCCACCACGCGCACCCGCTCCGCGCCCGAGGCGTCGTAGCGGGGCCGGAAGGGCCAGAAGGCTCCCCGCCCCGTGGCGAAGAGCACCGCGGGCAGGAAGGTCAGGGCCGCGAGGATCGACATGACGATGCCGACGGAGGCGACCGGGCCCAGCGCCTGGTTGGAGGCCAGGTCCGAGAGCAGCAGGCACAGCAGGCCCGCGATGACGGTGGCACCGGAGGCGACGATCGGCTCGACCGAGCCCTTCAGCGCCGCCCGGGTGGCGTCCGCCCTCCGGCGGTGGTGCAGCAGGGCGTCCCGGTACCGCGCCGTGTACAGCAGCGAGTAGTCCGTGGCGGCGCCCACCACGAGGATGAACAGGATGCCCTGCACCTGGCCGCTGATCGTCACGAGCTCGTTGGCCGCGAGCCAGTACACCACCAGGATCGCGGCGCTGAGGGCGAAGACCGAGGTCAGCAGGACCAGCACGGGCAGCACGGGGGAGCGGTAGACCACCAGCAGGATCACGAAGACCACGGCCAGCGCCACGCCCAGCAGGAGCCCGTCGATGCCCTCGAAGCCGGCCACGAGGTCGGCCGTGAACCCGGCGGGGCCCGTGACGTAGCTCTGCAGGCCCTCGGGCCGGTCCGTCTCGAACCGGTCCGCGAGCGCCTCGACGTCGTCGACGACCTCGTCGTCGGGCAGGGGGACGACGAGCTGGAGGGCCTCCCCGTCCTCGGACGGGATCAGCGGCGAGGTCCGGCCCTCGGCCAGGCCGCTGTCCTGCACCGCCGCGACGGCCTCCTCGGCCCACGCCCGGTCAGCGGCGCTCAGCCCGCCCTCCCGGGTGAGGAGGACGATCGCGGGGATCGCCTCCGAGTCCCGGAACTCGCTCTGCAGCCGGGTGACCTGTGTGGACTCCGTGGACTCGGGCAGGAAGCTGGACTGGTCGTTGGTGGAGACCTCGGAGATCTTCCCGAAGTACGGCCCGCCCACGCCGGCCACCGCGAGCCAGCCGACGATCAGCAGGGCCGGGAGGAGGACCCGCAGCAGCACCGTCCAGCGCGACCGCCGGGGTGGCTCGGGGGGCCCGGCCCAGGGAGCCGGGCGGGAGGCGGTGGGGGCCGAGGTGGTCATGGCGGGCCTTTCGGGAGCGGCAGGAGCGGGTCGGAGCCGCGGAGACCGACGGACCCGCGCGCGGGCGGAGTCGCCGGGGTCTGGGACCAGGATAATACTTCGAAAAACGAAATAAAATCCTGGGATCAGTCGTAGACGGCCTTGACGCACAGCACCGGGCAGGGGCTCTCGAGCAGGACCCGCTGGGCCGTGCTCGCCATGATGATCTTGCCCACGGGCGAGCGCCGCCGGATGCCCAGGACGATGAGCTCGGCCGCGTGGTCCCGCGCGGTGTCGAGGATGACGTCGGCGGGGTCGCTGTCGTGGTCGGGCTCCCGCAGCTCGTAGCGCACCCCGGAGCGGGTGAGCTTCGCGCGCTCCACGTCGATGTCCGCGTCGACCTCCGGGGGCTGGTGGCGCTTCGGCCGGGGCTGCACCACCACCAGGTGGGTGCCGCGGCGCTCGGCCTCCAGGATGGCGGCGTCCAGGGCCGCGTGTCCGGGGGCGGTGGGCATGTATCCGACGACGACGGTCACGGGTTCTCCTGGGGTAGCGGCACGGTGGGGCGGATCAGGTCAGGTACCGCGGTGCGGATCCGCGTCCTCGGGCTCGTCCTCCAGGCGGGCGAGCGCCTCGGGGTGCTCGAAGCGCACCTTGCGGCCGAGGAAGAGGCGGTCGTACAGGAAGTTGAGGATCCACAGGCCGAGGCCGATCAGCAGCAGGACCACGGCGATCTGGTACTCGATGAGGTCCTGCGCCCACGGCCCCACGAGGTACGCGCAGGTGATCGCGCCCAGGTAGGGGAGGACCCGGGGGGCGTGGAAGTGGTCGTGGGTGGGGCTGCGGTCCTTGCGCAGGATGATCGCCGCGATGTTGACGACGGTGAAGACGCCCAGGAGCAGGAGGGCCGTGGTGCCGCCCAGGGCGCTCGCCGTGCCGCTGCCGAGCAGGTTGTTGATCACCACGATCAGGCCCATCGCCAGCAGCGTGGTGAACACGATGGCCGACCAGGGGGTGCGGCGGCCGCGCAGGACGTGGCCCAGGAAGGGGGGCAGCACCCCCTGCCGGGCCATGCCGTAGAGCAGGCGGGAGGCCATGAGCATGTTGATCAGGGCCGTGTTGGCCACGGCGAAGATCGTCAGGAACGGGTAGATCGTGTCGATGGGGATGTTGGGGGCGCCGATCCGGACCATGTCCAGCAGCGGCGTGGTCGACTCGCCCAGCACGCCGATGGGGACGACGGCCACGGTGAAGAGCGAGACCAGGATGTAGACCACGCCGGTCAGGCCGAGGCCGAAGAGCATCACGCGCGGGAAGTCGCGGCTGGGGTCCTTGGTCTCCTCGACCATGTTCACGGAGTCCTCGAAGCCCACGAAGGAGAAGAACGCGAGCGAGGTCACCGCGGTGAGGGCCAGGAAGACGCCCTTGTCCTCGGAGGTCTCGAAGATCATGGTCTGGCTGAAGTCGGCCCGGCCCTGGAAGGACGCCCAGAAGCCCACGAGGATGACGATCAGCAGGCCGGTGAGCTCGATCGAGGTCAGCACCACGTTGAAGATGAGGCCCTCGGTGACGCCGCGGACGTTGATCACGCCGAGGATCGCGATGAAGACCAGGGCGATCACGGTGATGGTCGTGGTGGTCACCTCGAGGCCGAAGCCGCGGGCGAAGTTCGAGGCCACGGCCGAGGCCGCCGTCGAGGCGGAGGTCAGCCCGGAGCTGAGCACCGCGAACGTCACCAGGAAGGTGATGAAGTGGATGCCGAAGGCCTTGTGCGTGTACAGCGCGGCACCCGAGGCGCCGGGGTACTTGGTCACGAGCTCGAGGTAGGAGAACGCCGTGATGGTGGCCACCACGAACGCCACGAGGATCGGCGCCCACGCGGCGCCGCCGATCTCGCCGGCGATGTTGCCGGTGAGGGCGTACACGCCGGTGCCGAGGATGTCGCCCACGATGAACAGCAGCAGCAGACCGGGGCCCATGACGCGCTTGAGCTCCGTCTGCGGGGGGGACCGGGTCGTGGAGTCTGCGGACTGGGCCATCGGTGCCTCGAATCGGTGGTGACGGGCTGCGCACCCCGGCGGTCGGTGATCGTGGCCACAGCCTATGCCACGCCCTGCGGGCGGCCCAGGTGGTGACGCGGCCCCGCGGTGTTCCTAGCCTGGGTGCATGACGAGCACAGCGAGCCGCTTCCGGCTGACCGACCTCCCCCTTCCCGTCCTGGGCGCGCCGATGGCCGGCGGGCCGTCGACCCCGGCGCTGGCCGCGGCGGTCACGGACGCCGGCGGCCTGGGCTTCCTGGCCGCCGGCAACCGTCCCGTGGCGGGTGTCCGCGCGGACGTCGAGGCGGTCCGGGCGCTGACCGGCGGTCCGTTCGGGGTGAACCTGTTCGTCCCGCAGGCCGCGAACACCGCGGCTCCCGGGAGCGCGGTCGACCCGGCCGTGCACCTGTCGGTCGCGGCCTACCGGGAGGCCCTGGAGGACACGGCCCGCCGGTACGGGGTGGAGCTGCCGGGGACGGACCCCGCCGACGACGACGGCTGGGCGGCCAAGCTCGAGCTCGTCGAGGAGCTGCGGGTGCCGGTCGTCTCGTTCACCTTCGGGCTCCCCGCGGCCTCCGTGCTCGAGCGGCTCGCGGCGGCGGGCACCACGACGTCCGTCACGGTGACCTCCGTCGCCGAGGCCGAGGCGGCGGTGCGGGTCGGCGCCGACCTGCTGACGGTGCAGGGCCCGGCTGCCGGCGGCCACCGGGGCACCCACCGCGCGGAGGACGTGCCGGGGGAGGAGCCCCTGGTGGAGCTCGTCGCCGCGGTCCGCGCCGCGGTGGGCGTCCCGGTCGTGGCCGCGGGCGGCATCGCCTCCGCCGCGGAGGCGGACACGGTGCTGGCCGCCGGTGCGGACGCCGTCCAGATCGGCACGCTCCTGCTGCGCACGCCCGAGGCGGGGACCTCCGCGGCGTACCGGGCGGCCCTCGGCTCGGGCCGGTATCCGGAGACGGCCGTGACCCGCGCCTTCTCGGGCCGGTTGGCGCGCGGACTGCGCAACGGATTCGTCGACCGCTTCACAGATATGGCTCCTGCGGCATATCCTCAGGTCAACCAACTGACCAAGCCCATCCGGGCGGCCGCCGCGCAGGCCGGGGACCCGGAGGCCGTCGCCCTGTGGGCGAGCCCGTCCTTCGCGGCGGCCCGGGAGGTCCCCGCCGCCGAGGTGGTGCACGGAATCCGCCGCGCACCGGCCGGCCCCTGAGAGCGGGGCCCCGGCGGCGCCGTCAGCGCACCCCGCGCATCCTCCGCCGGATCCAGGGGGACAGCACGAGCAGGGCGGCGCCGACGGCGATCGTCACGGCGCCCAGCGTCCCGAAGTAGGCGGCCTCGGTCTGCTCGCTGTAGTAGCCCGCCAGTGCGCCGGACAGGGCGGTGCCCAGGGCCACCGACAGGTAGAAGAGGGCGACCATCAGCACGGGGTAGGCGCGCGGGGCGAGCCGGGTGGACAGGGACAGGCCCACCGGCGAGACCAGCAGCTCGCCCAGGGTGGCGACCAGCAGGATCAGCGCGGCCCACAGCACGGGCACCGAGCCCACCCCGACCATGGGAAGGAAGATCAGGAACGCCGAGCCCATCAGCACGATGCCCAGGCCGAACTTGGTGGGCGTGGCGGGTTGGCGGTCGCCGAGCTTCGTCCACAGCACGGCGAACACCGGGGCGAGCAGGATGATGAAGAGGGGGTTGAAGGACTGGACCCACGAGATGGGCATGGTCCAGCCGCCCAGCCCCCGGTTCAGCCGGGTGTCGGAGTAGATGGTGATCACGGTGAACTGCTGCTGGAACAGCGCCCAGAACGCGGCCGAGCCGATGAACATCGGGATGAACGACCGCACGCGGGAGCGCTCGTCGTCGTCGAGCTTCGCGCTGGTGAGCAGGAGCACGAACAGGGCCACGGCCGCCAGGACGGTCACGACCACCACGACGTCCGCCAGGTTGCCCGCGTTGAGCACGCCCGTGAGCACGGCGGCCGCCACGACGGCGAGCGCGGCGACCGCGACGCCGGCCCACCGGCCGTACTGGCTGCGGGGCAGGGGGTTGGGCACGTGGTGGACCTCGCCGGGCAGCCGGCGCCGGCCCAGCGCGTACTGGGTGAGCCCGAACGCCATGCCGATCGCGGCGAGGCCGAAGCCGAGGTGGAAGCCCCACGTCTGCTGGGCGAGGCCGGTCAGCAGCGGGCCGGTCAGCCCGCCGATGTTGACGCCCATGTAGAAGATCGAGAACCCGGCGTCCCGGCGCGGGTCCCGGCGCTCGTAGAGGGAGCCCACGAGATTGGTGATCGTGGCCTTGAGCCCGCCCGAGCCGATGGCGATGAGGACCAGCCCGACCGCCAGGCCGGCGACCGCGGGGAGGAGGGCCAGCGAGATGTGCCCGGCCATGATGAGCACGCCGCTGACGAACATGGTGCGCTCGGAGCCCAGCAGCCGGTCGGCCACCCACCCGCCGAGGATGGCGAACAGGTAGACGGCCCCGCCGTAGGCGCCCACGATGCCGGCGGCGGTCGCCTGGTCGATGCCCAGTCCGCCCTCGGTCGTGGCGAAGTACATGTAGAGCAGGACGATGCCCTGCATGCCGTAGAAGGAGAAGCGCTCCCACAGCTCCACGCTGAACAGGTTCGCCAGCATGCGCGGCTGGCCGAAGAAGGTCTTCTCCGCGGGACGGGGCAGGTCCGCGGGGTGGGGCAGGTCCGCGCCCGGGGTGTTGTCGGGGTTGCCGTGGGGGGCGGTGGCGCCGGTGGCGCCCTCCGTCGCGCGGGGGGTCTGGAAGGTCATGCGCACCATGATTTACCTACCGGCCGGTCGAGCACCAATCGGTGGGACCGCCGCGCTCACCCCCCGCCGGTGTGCCGGTGGCGGCACGGGCGGTGCCCGGGACCGCGGTGGGTGCACCGTGGCCCCGGGCACCGCCGGGTGGGCCGAGGACTCAGTTGAAGTCCTTGGGGTCCGAGCCGATCCGCCCGCCGTTGTCGAGACCGTTGATCGCCTCGACGTCCTCGTCGTCCAGCCGGACGTCCAGGGCCGCGTAGTTCTCGCGGATCCGCTCCGGGGTGACGGTCTTGGGGAAGACCACGTTGCCGATCGCCAGGTGCCACGCGATGATGACCTGCCCCGGGGTGGCGCCGTGCTTGCGGGCGATCGCGTCGATCGCCGGGTCCTTCAGGAGGTCGCCGCCCTGGCCCAGGGGGGACCACGCCTCGGTCAGGATGCCGTGGGAGGCGTTGACGTCCCGCAGGGCGGCCTGGTTGAAGTAGGGGTGCAGCTCCACCTGGTTGACCACGGGGACCACTCCCGTCGCGTCGATGATCTCCTGGAGCTCCTCGCGCGGGAAGTTGGAGACGCCGATGGACCGGGCCTTGCCGCTGTCGCGGATCTCCTGGAACGCCTTCCACGTCTCCAGGTACTTGCCGCGCTTCGGGGTGGGCCAGTGGATGAGGTACAGGTCGACGTACTCCAGGCCGAGCCGCTCCAGGGAGGCGTCGACGGCCTTCAGCGCGGAGTCGTGGCCGTGGTCGCCGTTCCACAGCTTGGTGGTCACGAAGATCTCGTCGCGCGGGATGCCGCTGTTCGCGATCGCGCGGCCCACGCCCTCCTCGTTGCCGTAGATCATGGCGGTGTCGATGTGGCGGTAGCCGGCCTCGAGGGCCTGGCCCACCACGTCCTCCGCGATGTCGGCGTCGACCTGCCACACGCCGTAGCCGAGCTGCGGGATGGTCCGGCCGTCGTGCAGGGTGAGGGTCGGGGACTGCGTCGTGGACTGGGTCATGGACCGTGCCTTTCGTGGGGAGTTCAGCCCGGAGGCTGACGGGGTGGGCCGGGAGGAGGTCGCCCGGTCCGGTGTCCGTCGATCAGTCTCCGCCCGTCGCCGCGCGCTGACAAGAAGGACAGCGTGCTTTCTGCTCTCAGCAATCGTCCGCCGATGCCGATGCCGATGCCGGCGGCACCGGGCCCGTCCGCCGTACCCGGCGCCGCGCCGCGGCAGCCGGCGGCCGGCCGTCAGCGGTGGGCCGGCGGGCGCGGGTCGTCCCCCGGGGGCAGGAGGCGGGGCAGGGCCTCGGCGGCCCCGGCCCGCACGGTGCGGTCCGCATGCGGGCTGAGCGCGGTGGTCTCGGGGTTGACCTCGACCACGGGCGTCCCGCGGCCGGCGGCGAGGAGCGGCAGGGAGGCGGCGGGCTGCACGAGCCCGGACGTGCCCACGACGAGCACGAGGTCCGCCTCGGCCACGGCCGCGGCGGCGCGCTCCATGGCGCCCTCGGGCAGCAGCTCCCCGAACCACACGACCCCGGGCCGCACCGACCCGCCGCAGGCGGGGCACACCGGGGGCTGCCCGCGGACCGGCTCCTCGGCACCGTCGCCCGGATCGGTGTCCGGTCCGGTCCCCGGTGACAGGCCCGGCACGAGGTGTTCCGGGAACCGTGCACCGCAGCCGGAGCAGCGGAACGCGAACAGGCTGCCGTGCAGGTGGGCGAGGACCGTGGAGCCCGCCCGTTCGTGGAGGTCGTCGACGTTCTGGGTGACCACGTGCACGCGGGCACGGTCCGCCCACCGGGCGATCGCCCGGTGCCCCGCGTGGGGGCGCAGCCGGCGCACCTGACGGGCCCGCCAGAGGTACCAGGACCAGACGAGCCCCGGATCGGCCTCCCACGCCTCGGGGGTGGCGAGCTCCTCGGGGGACCAGCGGGCCCACAGCCCGGTGCCGCCGTCCCGGAAGGTCGGCACCCCGCTCTCCGCCGACATCCCGGCGCCCGAGAGCACGGTCACGGTGCGGGCGGACCGGGCCAGGGCGAGCAGCTCGGTGTCGAGTTCGTCCATGCCGCCGACGGTATACGCCGGACGGCCAGGGGACCAGGGCTCCCGCGCCGACGCGGTCGGGCGCCCGGCCCGTTGGTCGATCCGCACGCGCGCGTGGTGGAATGGAAACCATGAAGTTCAACGTCCAGCGCGTGCTGACCCCCGCCTACCTGACCTCCGTCGCTCTCGTCGTGGTCGGAGTGGTCCTCGGTCTGGCGTGGTACCCCGTCGCGGCGTGGCTGTTCGTGCTCGCCGGCCTCGCCCTCAACGCGATGGCCGTGTCCGTCACCGAGATCAACGACGCCCCCCGCCGTCGTGCCGCCCTTCGCGCGCACGAGGGCGACGGCGGCGCGGACCGGGCCGGGGAGCTCGTCGAGGAGCGCCCCGAGGACCTCGGGGACGGCCTCCCCCCGGAGCGTGCCGCGCGCCGAGCGCCCGTCGAGCCGGACGCCGAGACGGCCGCCACCCCCACCGTCCCGCGCTCCGGCTCGAGCCCGCTGCGGGAGCGGCGCTGACGCCGTCACCGGCGGGAGCACCGGGCGGAGCCGGGGCCGTGCCCCGCGGTCGCCGGAGCAGCTCCCCCGGGGCCGGTGGCGGGCGTCATGGTAAATTCGGGGCGATGACCAGCCCCAGGAACCACGCCCACGACCTCGGCCGCGCCGTGCCGCAGGGTCGTGTGCCGTCCACGGCGGTCTGCAGCGTGTCCAACGGGACGAACGGCTACCTGAGCTCCTGGGGGCCGCTGCTCTCCGGGTGCCCCCGGGACGCCTGAGCGCTCCGGCCGGGACACCGGCCGCCGCGGCCGGGCAGTCGACGGCCGAGTCCACCTCGTTCCCATCCCACCGACCGGACGGTTGCCAGGCGTGTCCCTCCTGATCATTCTCGCTCTCACCACACTGCTGTGCCCCGTGGCGGCCGTCCTGGGCCGCCGTGCGGGCCGCGACGCCGGCTGGCCGCTCGCCGCGGGCCTGCTCGTGCTCGCCGGTGCCCTGGTCGCGGTGTGGAACGGCCGGGGGGACAGCGACGAGGTCTCCCAGCAGGTCCCGTGGATGCCGACGCTGGACGTGCCCTTCCACCTGCGGCTCGACGGACTGGGCCTGTTCTTCGGCCTCCTCGTGCTGGTGATCGGCGCGGTGGTCATCGGCTACTCGGCCCGCTACCTCGCCAAGGGCTCGCACAGCGCGTTCTACACCCTCATGACGTTCTTCGCGGCGGCGATGCTCGGCCTGGTCCTGGCCGACGACGTGGTCCTCCTGTTCGTCATGTGGGAGTTCACCACGCTGTGCTCCTTCCTGCTGATCGCCCGCTCGGGCCCGCACGCCAAGGACCCGGCGATCCGGACGTTCCTCGTGACCGTGGCCGGTGGGCTGTGCCTGCTCACGGCGGTGATCGCGATGTGGGTGGCCACCGGGACCACGCGCCTCAGCGCCATCCTCGTCGACGACGTGTGGTCCACGTCCCCGGGATTCGCGGCGTTCGTGGCGGTGCTGATCGCCCTCGCGGCCTTCACGAAGTCCGCGCAGTTCCCCTTCCACGCCTGGCTGCCCGACGCCATGGTCGCGATCACCCCCGTGAGCGCCTACCTGCACGCGGCGGCCATGGTGAAGGCCGGCATCTACCTGATGCTGCGCTTCTCCACGGCCCTCAGCGAGGTGCCGGTGTGGAACGTCCTGCTGATCACGGTGGGCCTGGTCACGGCCCTGATGGGCGCGGTCTTCGCGCTGCAGCGCCACGACCTCAAGGAGCTGCTCGCCTACTCCACGGTCAGCCAGCTGGGGTTCCTGACGGCGACCATCGGCATCGGCACCTCCTACGCCGTGGTGGGGGCCGTGGTGCACGTGGCGGCCCACGCCCTGTTCAAGTCGGCGCTGTTCATGTCCGTGGGGGTGATCGACCACCAGACCGGCACCCGGGACATCCGCAAGCTCACCGGACTGGCGCGGACGATGCCCGTCACGGCCGTCGTGATGACGCTCGCGGCGGTGTCCATGGCGGGGGTCCCGCCGCTGTTCGGCTTCGTCTCCAAGGAGGCCATGTTCAAGGCCATGGCGGAGAGCCCGGCGCCGGCGGCGGCCGTGTGGCTCGTGGGCGCCGTGGCGGTCGTGGCCGCGTCCTTCACCTTCGCGTACTCGGCGCGGATGATCATCACGATCTTCCCCGGCCGTCCGGCGCAGGACCCGCCGAGGGAGGCCTCCGGCGCCTTCCTGGCACCGGTGGTGCTGGTCTCCGCCGCCGGCCTGGCGCTGGGCCTGGCGGGCGTGCTGGCCGAGCCGCTGCTCGGCAGCGCCGCCGCGGCCGTCGCGGGACCCGAGGCCGAGCCGCACCTGGGCCTGTGGCACGGCTTCGCCCCCGAGCTGTACATGTCCCTGGCGGTGTTCGCCATCGGCGGCGCGCTCGTGCTGGCCCGGCGGCGGATGGACCGGCTCCTGGACCGGGAGCTCTCGCCGATCACCGGGGTGGGCGCCGTCGAGGCGTTCCGCAGCGGCTCCATCGCCCTGGGCGAGTGGGTCGGGGGCCTCACCCGCGCCGACGCCCCCTACCGGCACCTCGTCCCGCCCGTGGTCGTGCTGGTGGTGCTGACGGCCGTGGGCCTGTTCACGGTCGACGTCCCGCCGCTGCATGGACAGGTGACGCAACCGTTGGACTGGGTGCTGCTCGGCGTGGTCGTGGTCGGCGTGGTCCTCGCCCTGGGCGTGCGCAGCCGGATCGCCCTCGTGACCATCATCGGCGTGGTGGGCTTCGCCGTCGCGCTGTGGTTCTACGACCTCGGCGCGGCCGACGTGGCGCTGACCCAGCTGCTCGTCGAGATCCTCACCGTGGTGGTCGTCGTCCTGCTCCTCAACCGCCTGCCGTCCACCTTCCACCGCACGGGCAAGCGCCGGACGACCATGGCGGCCGTCGTCGCGGTCCTCGCGGGGGCCTCCGCCGCCGTGGCCACGTGGGCGCTCACCGGCCGCCGCGGGCTCTCGGACGCGGGACAGTACTTCCTGACCGAGGGCGAGTCGGAGACCGGCGGCACCAACGTGGTGAACACGATCCTCGTCGACTTCCGCGCCCTGGACACGCTGGGCGAGCTCACCGTGCTGGGCGTGGCCGGCATCGCGATCGTCGTGGCCCTGGAGTCGCGGGGACTGCTGCCCAAGCTGCACAGCCCCATCACGGAGCCGCCGGACTCACCGATCAGCGATGCCCGGGACAACACCATGATCCTGCGGGTCACCGACCGCCTGCTCGGCCCGGTCATCATCGTCCTGTCCCTCTTCTTCCTGCTCCGCGGGCACAACCATCCCGGGGGCGGGTTCATCTCCGCCCTCATCGGCGCCGCCGGCATCGCCCTCGTCTACCTCGCGGCCCAGGACGACCGGGTCAGCCGCCTGGGCCTGCCCTACGTGAAGCTCATCGGGGCCGGCGTGGCCGTCGGAGTGGGCGTGGGCCTGGTCGGCCTGGCCGAGGGCTCCTTCCTCCGCCCGCTCCACTTCTACGTGTTCGACGTCCACGTCACCACGGCCCTGATCTTCGACGTCGGCGTGTACCTCGCGGTGGTCGGCGTGATCCTGGCCGCGATCAGCCGGCTGGGCGTGGAGGAGAAGGAGCCGCCGCCCCTCCGTCGGGTGGGCTCCACCGCGGTCCCGTCGCAGGGTCCCCGCTCGACCAGCACCACCGACGAGCCGCACCACCCCAGCACGGCGCCCCTGGACCTCAGCAGGATCCGGATCCTCGAGCGTGAGTCCGGGCGACCGGACGGGACGAGGTCCGAAACCCCTGCCGACCGCACCGCCCGACCCCGAGGAGACGATTCCTGATGGCACTCGCACTGACCGTGGGCGTGCTCATCGGGGGCGGCGCGTTCATGATGCTGCGGCGCGGCATGATCCGCCTGATCATCGGGTTCATCCTGCTCAGCCACGGCGTGAACCTGCTGATCATGGCGGCCGGCGGCGCCGACCGCCGGGGCGAGCCCCTCGGCACCGCCCCGGACCCCGCGACCACGGCGGACCCCCTGCCACAGGCGTTCGTGCTGACGGCGATCGTCATCGCGTTCTCCATCACCATGTACATGCTGGTCCTCGCCGTGACCGGCGACGACGACGACGACACCGACCTCGAGCTCACCGGCCGGGAGATGGAGACCCCTGACCTGATGGACGACCCCGCAGACGACACCGGGACGCACGGCGACGCACCCGAGGACCCGGACCCGGTGGGCACAGTGCCCGAGCGGGAACCGGAACGGGGTGGTCGCGCATGAGCGCGGATTTGATCCCGTTCTTCGTCATCGTCCCCCTGCTGGCCGCCGGTCTGCTGCTGCTCGCCGGGGACTCCCGGCGGATCGGCAAGGCAGGGATGCTGGCCGTCCTGGGCGCGGACGTGGTGTGGGCGGTGTGGCTCGTGGCCACCCTCCTGGACGGCTCCGCGCTGGGCCACCGGATCAGCCTCTGGCCCTCCGGGGTGGCCATTCCCTTCGCCGCGGACCTCTTCACCGCGCTGATGCTCACCGTGACCGGCTTCCTGACCCTGGTCAGCGCCTGGTTCGGGGTGGTCTCGGGGCAGGCGGAGAAGCGCTACTTCGGTCCGCTGGTGCTCGTGCTCACCGCCGGCTTCAACGGGGCCCTGCTCACGGCGGACCTGTTCAACCTCTTCGTGTTCATCGAGGTCATGCTGCTGCCGTCCTACGCCCTGATCATCCTGGCCCACCGCGGCCGGGGGCGGCTGATGCAGGTCACGTCCTCCCGGATCTACGTGAGCGTCAACCTGCTGGCCTCCACGATCTTCCTGGCGGGCGTGGGGCTGGTCTACGGCACGGCGGGCACCGTGAACGTCGGTGAGCTGGCCGGTCTGGCCGCGGAGTCCACCGCCGTGGCGGTGTCGGTCGCCGTGGTCCTCTCCGCGCTGGCGGTCAAGGCGGCCGTGGTGCCCGTGCACGGCTGGCTGGCGCGCACGTACCCCTTCATGTCGCCCACCGTCACCGCGCTGTTCTCGGGGCTGCACACGAAGGTCGCGATCTACGCGATCTACCGGATCTACGCCGTGATCTTCGACGGCATGGAGCAGTACCTGTGGGTCGGGGTCGTGGTGTTCTCGGCGACCATGGTGATCGGTGTCTTCGGCGCCGTCGGGGAGCAGGACGCCCGCGCGATCCTCGCCTTCCACATGGTGAGCCAGATCGGCTACATCCTGTTGGGCGTCGCGCTGTTCGGGGCCGTGGGCCTCACCGCCGGCATCTTCTACCTGCTGCACCACACGGTGGTGAAGGCCTCCCTGTTCCTGTCCACCGGCGCGGTGGAGATCGCCTACGGGCGCCACCCCCTGGGTGAGATCACGGGCCTGCTCCGGCGGGAGCCGCTCACCGCCGTGGTGTTCTTCGCCGCGGCCATGTCCCTGGCGGGCATCCCTCCGTTCTCCGGGTTCGTGGCCAAACTGGCGCTGATCCTGGCCGCGTTCGAGGAGGAGCAGATCACGGCTGCCCTCGTGGCGGTCGCGGTCAGCCTCTTCACGCTGCTGTCCATGCTCAAGATCTGGGGGAAGATGTTCCTGGGGAAACCGGAGGAGTCCTCGAGCGAGGTCGTCGCCGCCGTGGGCACGAAGGAGCGCCGCATCTCGGTGGGCCTCATCGCGCCCGCCCTCGTCCTGGCCGTCATCACCCTCACCTTCGGCGTGGGCGGTGAGCTGCTGCTGGGCGTCTCTGCCACGGCCGCGGACGGCCTCGTGGACACCGGCGCGTATGTGGAGGCGGTGATCGACTCGTGAAGTGGTTGACCTGGCCGCTGCGGCTGCTCGGCTTCCTGCTCTGGTACGCGCGGGAACTGGTGCTGTCCAACGTCGCGGTGACGAAGGACGTGTTCACGCTCCGCCACCACTCCTCGCCCATCGTGGTGCGCTACCGGACCCGGTGCCGGAGCGAGTTCGAGACCGTCCTCCTCAGCGTGCTCATCTCCCTGACACCGGGCACGCTGACCCTGGCCACCGTGACCCGGGCCGGCACAGGCGGCGCGGTGGTCGACAGGGACGACGGCACGGAGGGCTACGACCTCTTCGTGCACGCCATGTACTCCGACGGACCGCAGGACGCCCGGGCGAGCCTGCAGGAGATGGAGACCCACATGCTCAACGGCATCCGACCGGGAGGGGCGCCCCGATGATCGGCATCCTCTTCGGCGTGCTGGTGCTCGCCGCGTCCGTCGTCGTCGCCGGGGTGCGGATGTTCCGCGGCCCCAACGACGCCAACCGGGCCATCGCCTCCGACCTGCTGTTCTTCGCCGTGATCGGGCTCTTCGCCCTGTTCGGCGTCATCACCATGACCCCCACGGTCTTCGACCTGGTGCTCATCGCCACCCTCGTGGGCTTCCTGGCGACCCTGTCCCTGGCCCGCGCACTGACCAAGGGGAGGCGATGAGCGTGGAGCTCGACCCGATCATGCACGACACCCTGTGGATGAGCGTCGTGGGGCAGACGTTCATCGTCCTGGGCTCGCTGGTCTTCCTCACCGCCACCGTGGGGCTGATCCGGCTCCCCGACCTCTACACCCGCTCCTCGGCGATCGCCACGGCCGCCGGCATCGGCATCTCGTTCGTCCTCACCGGGGCGTTCTTCTTCCTGCCCGGCGTGGAGAACGCGGTGAAGCTGATCGCCGCGGTGGTCCTGCAGCTCGTGACCTCGGCCGTGGGCAGCATGGCGCTGGCCCGCTCCGGGTACCTCATCGGCTCCGCGGTGTACTCCCCGACCCACCACAACGAGCTGGACGAGAGCTCCGAGGACGGGGCCGACCGCTCCGGCGAGGAAGCCCGGCCGTGACCGCCCGCGTGCGCAGCGTCAACGTGGGCCGGGCCGAGCCGAACGCCGCCCGGCGGAACCGCCCCACGGGCATCCGCAAGCGCCCCGCGGACGGTCCGGTGGAGGTCCGCGAGCCGGGACCGCGCCGGGGCGGCCTGGGCTCGGGCCTGGCCGGGGACTTCATCGGGGACAGCAAGTACCACGGCGGCACGGACCAGGCGGTGTACGCGTTCGCCCGCGAGGAGCTGGACTTCTGGGAGCAGGAGCTGGGCCGGGAGATCCCCGACGGCTCCTTCGGGGAGAACCTCACGCTCTCGGGCTTCGACGTCGACGACGCGCGGCTGGGCGACGTCTGGCGGATCGGCGAGGTGCTGCTGCAGGTCACGGACGCCCGCATCCCCTGCGGTACGTTCCGCGCGAGCATGGAGGTCCGCGGCTGGCTGCGCCGCTTCACGGAGCGGGGCCGGTCCGGGGCCTATCTCAAGGTGCTGTCGCCGGGCACGGTGCGCGCCGGCCTGCCGGTCGAGCTCACGCGCCGGGCCGGGCACGGGGTGGGCGTGGCGGACGCCTTCCGGGCGCAGACCACGGAGCGGGACCGGATGCCGGAGCTGCTGCGGGCCGGCGAGGACCTGTGCGAGCAGCTGCGGCTGCGGGTCGAGAAGGAGCAGCGGGCGGCCGACCGGCGCGGCGGGTGAGCCGCCACGCCGTCAGTTGAGCGCGGCGCCCCGGTAGACCTGCGCGACCTGCTCCTCCGAGAGCCGGGTGTCGATCACGGTGGTCCCCTCCGGGTCGTCGCGCAGGAAACGGACGGGTCCGTGCGAGCCCACCTCCAGGAGCAGCGCGGCGTCGGCGTCGTACAGGGCCTCCACGGAGGTGCTGAAGCGGTCCCCCCGCACGGGGGTCACGGACAGCTCCAGCCGGGCCCGGACCCGGCCGCCGCTCGTCGCGGGGTCCCCGCCCGTGTTCTCGGTCGCGTTCCCAGCGGTGTTCCCGGCCGCCTCCGCGTCCCCGGCGACCGGCTGGAGAGTGATCTCCCGGGCGACGCCCACGCCGTGCTCCACGACGTTCGCCAGCCGGGCGCCCAGCCGGCCCTGCGCGGTCGCGAACGCGCGCCGGAGCCGGGTCGTCCACCACAGGGCCGTGGCCACGAGCAGCACCGCGACGAGGACGAGGGGGAGCACGGAGCCGGACCGGGACCACTGCTGCCACAGCAGGACCACGGCGAGCGCGGTCAGCACCGGGACCACGAGCAGCAGCGACGTGCCCAGGCGCTCGCCCAGGGAGGGACGGTCGGACGCTCCGTCGTCGCCACCGGCGGTGCGCAGCCGCCGCATGACCTGGACGTCGAAGTCGCGGTCGTCCGCGGGTACGGGCCGGGGCCAGGTGCCGAGGGAGTCCATGGGTTCCATTATGGGGCGCGCTCGGCGGACGCGTTCCCATGATGCGTCAAGGACCGGATCGTAGAATCGGGGCCATGACCGAGACCCGATGGCTGTCCCCCGAGGAGCGCGAGGCCTGGCTGGCGCTCGTCTCCATCATGTTCACGCTGCCCGGCAGCATCGAGTCCCAGCTCCAGTCGGAGGCGGACCTCAGTCTCGCGGAGTACCTGGTGCTCGCGATGCTCTCCGAGGCCCCCGACCGCCGGCGGCGCATGTCGGACCTCGCGGCGGCCACCAACACCTCCCAGTCCCGTCTGTCCCGCATCGTCGCGCGCCTGGAGCGCGACGGCCTGGTGGTGCGCGCCGGCGGCGAGCTGGACAAGCGGGTGGTGCTCGCGGAGATCACCGACCGCGGCCTGGAGCGGGTCGAGCAGGTGGCCCCGGGCCACGTGGAGCACGTGCGGCGGACGGTCATCGACCGGCTGACGCCCGCCCAGGTCCAGCAGCTGGCGCTGATCGGACGCATGGTCGACGACGCCGCGGCGGGTCCCACGGCCCGGGGACTGGCCGTCGACCAGGAGTGAGGACGCGGCTCTCCGGCCAAAAGCTTGACAGGGAAAGTAAATATCCCTACGGTAGTGACATGTCCACCACGCAGATGCCGCAGCGCACGCCCTCCGCACCCTCCACCGCCCCCGCCGGATCCTCCGCCGCGACCCTCGGCCTGACCGTCCTGCGCGTCGTCCTCGGCGCCACCTTCCTCCTGCACGGCTGGCAGAAGGTCACCGAGTGGACCGTCGCCGGCACCCAGGCCTCCTTCGTCGAGATGGGCATCCCGGCGGCCGGGATCGCCGCCCCCGCCACCGCCGTCCTCGAGCTCGTGGGCGGGCTGCTGCTCCTCCTGGGTCTCGGCACCCGCGTGGTCGCCGCCCTGCTGGCCCTGACCATGCTCGGCGCCCTGGTGCTCGTGCACCTTCCCGCGGGCTTCTTCGCCGCCGACGGCGGGGTCGAGCTCGTGCTGCTGCTCGCCGCCGCGTCCGTCCTCTTCGCCCTGGCCGGTGCCGGGCGCTGGTCGCTGGACCACCTGATCGCCGCCCGGCGCCGGTCCGCTGTCCGCGCCTGACCCCACCGGAGCCTCCCGGCTCTCCCGCCCCGTCCCGGAAGCCCCCGGCACCGGAGCGACCAGCCCCCGCCCGCAGCACCCTGCGGCGCGGGGGCTCGTCGTCGTCCGGGGGCGGAGTCCCGGGAGGGTTCGGCGGAGTCCCCGGCGGGCGCCGGGCGCGGCCCTGCGGCCGGCGGGCGGGGACGTGTCGGCGCGGACGCGTAAAATCGTCCCCGGCGCGGCGCGCACGACCACCAGGGTGCCGTGCCGGATCCAGCGCGGGTGATCCCCCGCAGAACGGGGTTGGGCGCATGAGCATGCAGAACTCGCCGTACATGGTGCTGTGGCGCACCGTGCAGGGCCAGGAGGTCAAGGACCGGAAGATCGACCGGGGCACCCTCCGGCGCATCATCGTCTTCGCCCGCCCGCACAAGGCGAGGCTCACCGTCTTCCTGGTGATCTCGGTGCTCACGGCGCTGCTCGGCGTGGTCACCCCGATCCTGGCCGGTGACGTCGTCCGCGCCATCAACGCCGGGGACGAGGTCTCCGTGGTGGTCTGGCTCGCGGTGGCCATCGCCGCCGTGGCGATCGTGGACGCGGGTCTGAGCGTCCTCAACCGGTGGCTCTCCTCCCTGATCGGCGAGGGGCTCATCCTGGACCTGCGCACCGCCGTCTACGACCACGTGCAGCGGATGCCGATCGCCTTCTTCACCCGCACGCGCACGGGGGCCCTGGTCTCCCGGCTCAACAACGACGTCATCGGCGCCCAGCGTGCCTTCTCCAACACGCTCTCCGGCGTGGTGAGCAACATTGTCTCCCTGATCCTGACCGTGGTCGTCATGGTCTCGATCTCGTGGCAGGTCACCGCGCTGTCCGTGCTCCTGCTGCCGATCTTCCTGGTCCCGGCCCGGGCCATGGGCGGGCGCCTGGCCGCCCTCCAGCGCGAGGCGGCCCAGCACAACGCGTCCATGTCCACGCAGATGACCGAGCGGTTCTCCGCCGGCGGGGCCACCCTGGTCAAGCTCTTCGGCCGGCCCGACGCCGAGGCCGCCGAGTTCGCCCGCCGCGCCGGCCGCGTCCGGGACATCGGCGTGCGGGTGGCGATGCTGCAGACGGTGTTCGTCACGGCCCTCACCCTGGTCTCCGCGCTCGCCCTGGCCCTCGTCTACGGGCTCGGCGGCGCGCAGGCGATCCTGGGCAACCTGGACGCGGGCGCGGTCGTGACCCTCGCCCTGCTGCTCACCCGGCTGTACACCCCGCTGACCATGCTCGCGAACGCCCGGATGGACGTGATGAGCGCCGTGGTGAGCTTCGAGCGGGTCTTCGAGATCCTCGACCTCGTCCCCCTGATCCAGGAGCGGTCCGGGGCCCGGTCGCTGCCCGCCGGGCCCGCGTCCGTCGAGTTCGACGACGTCCGGTTCGCCTACCCCTCCGCCGAGGAGGTCTCGCTGGCCTCGCTCGAGGACGTCGCGGTGCTCGACTCCCGGGGCGGCGAGGAGGTCCTGCACGGCGTGACGTTCACGGTCCTGCCCGGGCGCACCGTGGCCCTCGTGGGGTCCTCCGGGGCGGGCAAGTCGACGATCGCCCAGCTGGTGGCCCGGCTCTACGACGTCACGTCCGGAGCCGTGCGGATCGGCGGCACGGACGTGCGGGACGCGACCTTCGCCTCGCTGCGGGAGACCATCGGGATGGTCACCCAGGACGGCCACCTGTTCCACGAGTCGATCCGGGAGAACCTCGCCCTGGTGCGGCCGGAGGCCACCGACGAGCAGCTGTGGGACGCGCTGGCCCGCGCCCGCATGGAGCACGTGATCCGCTCCCTCCCGGACGGGCTGGACACCGTGGTGGGCGAGCGCGGCTACCGGCTCTCCGGCGGCGAGCGGCAGCGGCTGACCATCGCCCGGCTGCTGCTGGCGGCCCCGCGCGTGGTCATCCTCGACGAGGCCACCTCGGCGCTGGACTCCACCAACGAGGCCTACGTCCAGGCGGCCCTGGGCGAGGCGATGGAGGGGCGCACCGCCCTGGTCATCGCCCACCGGCTCTCCACGATCCGCTCCGCCGACGAGATCCTGGTGGTCGAGGACGGCCGGATCGTGGAGCGCGGCCGGCACGCCGAGCTCCTCGCCGTGAGCGGGCGCTACGCGGAGCTCTACGAGACGCAGTTCGCGGACCAGGAGGTCTGACCGGTGCTCGAGGACGCCGTGGCCCGTCTCGGCGTGGACGTCCCCGGCGCGCTGGCGGTGGTGGCCGCGGCCGTGGGGATCTACCTCGCGTTCCTGCTGATGGTGCGGCTCCTCGGGCAGCGCGTGCTCTCCCGGCTGTCGACCTTCGACGCGGTGGTGGTGGTCATGCTCGGCGCCGTGGCCGGGCGCGCGGTCCTGGGGGACACCCCCACGCTCGCGGCGGGCGTGCTGGGGCTCGGCACGCTGTTCGCGCTCGAGGCGGGCTTCGGGCGGCTGCGCGCGGGGATCCGGGTGTCGGCGCTGATGAACAACCGGGCGGTCCTGCTGATGGCCGGCGAGCAGGTGCTCGAGGCCAACCTCCGCCGCGTGCACGTGGTGGAGTCCGAGCTCTTCGGCGCCCTGCGCGGCGCGGGCGTGCGCAGCCCGGACGAGGTCGCGTGCGTGGTCTTCGAGGCCGCCGGCACGATCAGCGTGCTCCGGCGCGGCACGCCGGTCGACCCCCGGCTGCTCGAGGGCGTCCGGGACGCCCACCTGGTCCCCGCGGACCTCCTGCGGGGCCCGGACCGCGGCTGACGCTCCGGCTCCGCGCCTGCCCCGGCGGAGCGGGGGCGGCCGGCGTCACGGGGCGGACGGCGTCACACGGCGGCCGGGGCGGACGCGGTCACCACCTCGCCGGTCACCACCTCGCCGGTCGCCGTCGAGTCGTCGCGCAGCATCCAGCCCATGCGCTTGTGGGTCCGCACCCCCACGTCGGACTCCACCACCTGGACCCCCGGCGCGGCCGCCTGCAGCTCGGCCTCGACGTCGAAGATGTCCCCCGGGGTGCGCAGCCAGAGCAGGAAGGTGAGATTGGTGTCCCCCGTGGTGGAGGCGCACAGGCGCAGCGTCCGGAAGGAGCGCAGACAGCGCACGGCCGCCTCGAGCTGCGCCGGCGGCACCCGCACGTACCACTGGCAGGGGACGGGATAGCCGGAGTGCTCCTGGGCCAGCTCGCACCGGAGGGCGACGAGACCCGTCTCGACCGCCTGCCGCAGGTGCCGGGCGGCCGTCGTCGGATGGCTCCCCGTGGCCGCCGCGATCTCCGCCGCGGTGGCCCGCCCGTCCCGCTGGAGCACCGCCGTCAGCTCCTCGAGCCGGGCGGGGACGGCGCCGTGCGGACGGTGCGCCTCCGGGCGCAGGGCGCTCACCCGGCGCTGCTGCTCGGGGGTCAGCACGTCCAGGCGCCAGTTGTTGCCGATGGCGTACAGCCGGGTGGCCACGGTAAGCTGGGCCCGCAGGATCCCCGGGTCGGCCCGGACCAGGGGCAGCACCTCCCGGGTCATCTGCTGCCAGGTGCGGGTGAGGACCGTGAGCCGCACGTCCCACGCGCGCGCGGACTCCTCCACGGTGCCGATCTCGGGAACGGCGCACAGCCGCTCCAGCACCTCGGCCCGGTGGTCCGGCCGGCACTCCAGGCCCACGAAGGTGGCGCAGCCCTGTGTGCCGGAGGCGCCGAGGTGCCCGGTGACCCAGGTGCGGCCGTCGGCCCGGAGCCGGTCCCAGCGGGCGGCGAGGGTGGTGGGGTGGCGCCCGAGCGCGGTGCCCAGCTGGGTCCAGGTCGCCCGCGGTGCGATCTGCAGGGCGTGGACGAGCTCCAGGTCCTCCACGGGCAGCTCCATGCTGGTTCCTTCGGTCGATATTGGGTCCGGTGCAGGTTTTCGAGGATATCGCGCCGGAGTGATCGGCGTCACGTCACGCTCGGAGCAGAGGCCCGCCGGCGACGGAGACCTCGTGAAACCGCCCTGTCCATCCCGCCGATCCGACCACCTCCGGGAGTCCCCATGAACCTGCGCACCGTTGTCGACGGCGCCTCCACCGACATCCTGTCCGTGGCCAACCTGCCCGTGCTGTGGGTCTGCGCCCTCGGTGTCTTCGCCGTCATCGTCGTGCAGACCGTCGTCTACGTCCGGGCCGCCCGCGTGGCGGCCCCCGCCGCCGGGGTGAGCCCGGCGGAGCTGCGGACCTCCTTCCGCGCCGGGGCGGTCTCGGCGATCGGTCCGTCCCTGGCCGTGGCCCTGGTGGCCGTCGCGCTGCTGACCGTGTTCGGGGCGCCGGCCGTGCTCGTGCGGATCGGACTGATCGGGTCGGTGTCCTTCGAGACCGGCGCCGCCAGCATCGCCGCGGGCACGATGGGGGCCGACCTGGGCGGGCCGACCTACACGCAGAGCGTGTTCGCCGTGGCGTTCATGGCCATGAGCCTCGGCGGCGCCATGTGGATGCTCGCCACGCTGGTCCTCACCCCGCTGCTCAAGCGCGGCGACGTCAGCCTGCGCCGGGTCAACCCCGCCGTGATGACCGTGGTTCCCGGGGCGGCCCTGCTCGGGGCGTTCTTCGCCCTCGGGCTCGGGGAGCTGCCCAAGTCCGGCCACCACGTGATCGCCTTCCTCGCCTCGGCGGCTGTGATGGCGGTGTGCCTGGGGACCGCCAGGGCGCTCCGGGCCCAGTGGATCCGCGAGTGGGCGCTGGGCATCGCCATCCTCACCGCGCTGGTCGTCACCTACGCCGGCGTCGGCGCCGGGATCCTCCCGACCGCCTGACCCCGCGCCCGAGACCGTGCCGGGCACCGCACCCGGGACCGCACCCGAGACCGCACTCGAGACCGCTGAAGGAACTCCTGCCATGACCACTGTGAACTCCGCTGTTCCCGCCCTGGAGCAGTTCGACGCGACCACCGCCCGATGGGGCCGGCTGACGATGATCGCCGGGCTGCTCTTCGCCCTGGCCGGCCCCGCCTACCTGGTGCTCTTCAGCGGCCTGGACGTGGACCAGGCCCGGGTGTGGACCGCCCTGCTGGCCATCGCCGGCACCTTCGGGGTGCTGTGGATCGTGGAGCCGCTGACCTACTACCCGATCCTCGGCCAGGCCTCGATGTACCAGGCGTTCATGATCGGCAACATCTCCAACAAGCTGCTGCCCTCGGCGCTGATCGCCCAGTCGGCCATCGGCGCCAAGGCCGGCACCCGCCGCGGGGAGCTCGCGGCGGTGATGGCCATCAGCGGAGCGGCCATGGTGCACCTGGTCTCGCTGCTCGTCCTCGTCGGTCTCCTGGGCTCCTGGCTGGTGAGCGTCGTCCCCGCCGAGGTCGTCGCCGTGGTCCAGACCTACATCCTGCCGTCGGTGCTGGGCGCCGTGCTCGTGCAGGCGATCGTGTCCCAGTGGAACCTGCGCATGACGCTCGTCGCCGGTGCCGTCGCGGCGGCCGTCGTGTTCGTCCTCGTGCCCGCCGTCCCGGCCCTGGCGTTCTTCGGCACCGCGATCGCGGTGATCAGCACCGCCGTGCTGTCCTGGCTCCTGCGCGACAGGTCGGTCCCGGCCGGACCGGCGGCCGGGACCGCCGCGCCCCGGCGGGAGGACTCCTCCGAGGCCCTCCGCATCGGCTAGCGCCCCTCCCCACCAGAGAACCCCGCACCATGAGAGGACCCCGCACCATGAGCACCACCACGGATCTCCCGCTGACCGACGACCTGCGCCGGCGGATGCACCGGCTGTACCGCGAGCTGCACGCGAGCCCTGAACTGTCCATGCAGGAGCACGCCACCGCCGCGCTGATCGAGCAGCGGCTCACCGGCCTCGGCATCGAGCACTTCCGGTGCGGCGGCACCGGCGTCGTCGGGGTGCTGCGCAACGGCGCCGGCCCCACGGTGGCCTTCCGCGCCGACACGGACGGACTGCCGCTGGCCGAGGACACCGGGGTGGACTACGCCAGCACGGCCACCGGGCTGATGGAGGACGGGACCGAGGTCCCCGTGATGCACGGCTGCGGCCACGACACGCACGTGACCGCGCTGCTGACGGCCGCCGAGCTGCTGGCCGGCGCGCGGGAGGCCTGGGCCGGGACCGTGGTGCTCGTGTTCCAGCCCGGGGAGGAGACCGCCGCCGGAGCCCGGGCGATGCTCGAGGACGGACTGTGGGAGCGGGCGCCGCGGCCCGAGGTGGTCCTCGGCCAGCACGTGATGCCCTCCCTGGCCGGCACGGTCAGCTGGTCGGCGGGCGACACCATGGCGATGGCCGACTCGTGGCGGGTCACCGTCCACGGCAAGGGGGCGCACGCGTCCCAGCCGCAGGACGCCACCGACCCGATCGTGCTCGGGGCGCACATGATCACCCGCATCCAGACCATCGTCTCCCGCGAGATCGACGCGCGTCGGGCCGCGGTCGTCACCGTCGCGACCTTCCACGGCGGGCTGAAGGAGAACATCATCCCGGCGTCGGCCGAGTTCACCGTCAACGTGCGCACCTTCGACCCCGCCGTCCGCGACCACGTCCTGGGTGCGCTGCGGCGCATCGTCTCCGCGGAGGCGGCGGCCTCGGGGGCCCCCGAGCCCGCCGTCGAGGAGCTCTCGACGTTCCCCCGCAACTACAACGACCCCGAGGCCACCACGGCACTCGTCGCGCGCTTCCGGGAGGTGCTGGGGGAGGACAGCGTGGTGGAGATCGAACCGCTGATGGGCTCGGAGGACTTCGGGGCCCTGGGCGCGGCGATCGGGGTGCCGTCGGTGTTCTGGATGTTCGGCGGCCACGACGCGGCGACCCTCGAGGGGGAGGGGCCCGTGCCGGTGAACCACTCCCCGTTCTTCGCCCCGGCGATCGAGCCGACGCTCTCCACCGGGGTGCGGGCCGCCCTCACCGCGATCCTCTCCCGCGTGGGCCGCTGAGCCCGCCCGGCCCTGCCGGGGGCGTCAGGGGATGACGTGCTCGGCGCGGTAGCGCTCGAAGAGGCCGGTGAAGCAGTCCTGGGTGCGCCGGTAGCCGGTGAACCCGGCGAGCCGGCTCCTGCTCATGTCGGCGACCACCTCGAGGGGCCGGCCGAGGTCGGCGTCGGTGTGCCACCAGGAGGCCACGCGCGTCAGATCGGGCTCCACCAGGCCGTGCTCCTCCACGATCCGCGCCCAGACGTCCTCCGCGCCGCGCATCTGCTCCTCGAGCGGCCGCGGCTCCCCGGCGAAGCCCTCCCACTCGAGGCCGAACCACTGCGCCAGGGCCGGCCACATCCTCCGCCAGCGGAAGACGTCGCCGTTGACCACGTTGTAGGCCTCGTTGCCGGCACTCTCCGTGGTCGCCGCCCAGACCATGTGCTCGGCCAGCAGCGACCCGTCGGTCATGTCGACGAGGCCGTTCCACTGGACCTCGGAGCCGGGGAACACGAACGGGCGGCCCGTCTCCCGGCAGATCGCGGCCTGCACGGCCAGGGTCAGGCCCATGTTCATGGCGTTGCCCACCGCGTGCCCGACGACCGTGTGCGCCCGGTGCACGGACCAGCGGAAGCCCTGGCGGCCGGCGGCGGCCCACAGCTCGTCCTCCTGGGCGTAGTAGAAGTTCTCCACCGGCAGCCGCGGCTCCTCCTCCAGGAAGGGGGTGTCCGGCATGGTGCCCTGCCCGTAGGCCTCGAACGGGCCCAGGTAGTGCTTGAGCCCGGTCATCAGTGCCACGTGCTCCACCGGGGCGGAGTCCAGGGCGGCCAGGAGGTGGCGCAGCATCCCGGCGTTGACCTCGATGTTCTGCTGCTCGGTGTCCTGGCGGGACCAGGCCGTGAAGAACACGTGCGTGGGCCGCTCCCCGGCCAGGGCCGCGGCCAGGCTCTCCGGGGACCGGAGATCGGCGCCGAGGTGCCGGGCGGTGCTGCCGGGGACCGGGTTCCGGGACAGCGCCAGCACGTCCCAGCCCCCGGTGCGGGTGAGGTGCTCGACGATCGCCGAGCCGGCGATGCCGCTGGCGCCCACCACCAGGGCGGTGGGGCGCTGCGGGGAGCGGGTGTCCTGGGCGGGGGCTGTCACGGCGATGTCACGTCTCCTCGTCGGGTGCGGGCGGTGCACGCCGGTCCGCACGGACAGGACCGCGGGGCCGACCCGCTCAGCGTCTCACGCTCAGCACTCCACCACGTTCACGGCCAGTCCGCCCAGGGCGGTCTCCTTGTACTTGTGGCTCATGTCCTTGCCGGTCTCGCGCATGGTCACGATGACCTCGTCCAGGCTGACCCGGTGGGTGCCGTCGCCCCACATCGCCATCTTGGCGGCGTTGATCGCCTTGGCCGCGGCGATCGCGTTGCGCTCGATGCAGGGGATCTGCACCAGCCCGCCGATGGGGTCGCAGGTCAGCCCCAGGTTGTGCTCCATGGCGATCTCCGCGGCGTTCTCCACCTGGGCCGGTGTCCCGTCCAGGACCTCGGCGAGACCTGCGGCGGCCATCGAGGACGCGGAGCCCACCTCGCCCTGGCAGCCGACCTCGGCCCCGGAGATCGAGGCCTGCTCCTTGTAGAGCACCCCGACCGCCCCGGCCGTGAGCAGGAACCGGACCACGATGTCCCGCCGGGCCGACTCGAGCGCCTCGGGGCCCTGCGCGGCGGCGGCGCGGGCGGCGGGGGAGTAGTGGGTGGCGTAGAACAGCACCGCCGGGATGATGCCGGCCGCCCCGTTGGTGGGGGCGGTGACCACGCGTCCGCCGGAGGCGTTCTCCTCGTTGACCGCCAGGGCCACGAGGTTCACCCACTCCGGCCAGAAGCCGGGGTCCCGGTCCGGGTCCTCGGTGCGCAGGCGCCGGTGCCACTCGGGGGCGCGGCGGGCGACGTTCAGCCCGCCCGGCAGCGGCCCGGTGCGCCGGAGGCTGGAGTCCTTGCACTCCTCCATCACGGTCCAGATGTGCAGCAGCTGCTCCCGGATCTCGTCCTCGCCGCGCCAGGTCCGCTCGTTGGCCAGCATCACCGCGCTGATCGGCAGGCCGGTGCGCTCGCAGTGCGCCAGGAGCTGCTCGGCGGTGCGGAACGGGAGGGGCACCTGGGCGCTGGCGGCGTCCAGCTCGGCCGCGGCGGCGTCCTCCTCGCCCTCGCGGACGATGAACCCGCCGCCCACGGAGAACCAGGTCTGCTCGGCCAGCACGGTGCCGGAGTCGTCCAGGGCCTGGAAGCGCATCCCGTTGGTGTGCCGCTCCAGGACGGTCAGCGGGTGCTGCACCATGTCCTCGACCCGGTAGCCGAGGTCCTTCCGCTGCCCGAGGGCCGCGCACAGCCGCAGCGGCCCGCCGGCGGCGAGGTCGGCGAGCCGGTCGTCCACCTCGGCGGGGAGGACCGTCTCGGGGTCGTAGCCCTCCAGGCCGAGCAGGATCGCGGTGAACGTCCCGTGCCCGCGGCCGGTCGCGGCCAGGGACCCGTAGACGTCCACGCGCAGGTCCGCGGTGCGCTCCAGCAGCCCGCCCCCGGTGAGGGTCTCGGCGAAGCGCCGTGCGGCGCGCATGGGGCCGACGGTGTGTGAGCTCGAGGGGCCGATGCCCACGGTGAACAGTTCGAAGACGCTGATGGCCATGACGGTGATGCTCCCAAGGAGGTGGTGCCCCGGGGCGGGGCGGTGGGTGGAACGGACGTGGTGCGGGCCGGGGCCCGCACCACGGTCCTCGACGGTACCCGGGTGCGGCGGGTGCTCAGCCCTGTTCTTCCTGGGCCTGCTCGTACTGCTCGGCGGTGAGCAGCTCGCCCTCCTCGGTGACCTCGACGGTGAACAGCCAGCCGTCCCCGTACGGGTCGGAGTTCACCAGTCCCGGCTCGTCGACGACGGCCGCGTTGACCTCCACCACCGTGCCGGAGACGGGGGCGAAGAGCTCGGAGACGGACTTGGTGGACTCCACCTCGCCGCAGACCTCGCCGGCGGTGACCGTGGCGCCGGCCTCGGGCAGGTCGAGGTAGACGACGTCGCCGAGGGCGTCGACGGCGACCGCGGACAGGCCGACCTTCACGGGGGAGGACTCGTCCACCCACTCGTGCTCGGCGGAGTAGCGCAGGTGGGAGGGGATGGTGCTCATGATCGGGAACCTTTCAGCAGGAGGGGACGACGGGAGGTGGAACGGGCTGCCGGCGCCGGCCGGGTCACTGCCCGCGCTTGTAGAAGGGCAGGGCCACGACCTCGAACGGCACGGGCCTGCCACGCAGGTCGACCTGCACCTGCGTGCCGGGCTCGGCGTGCGCGGTGTCGAGGTAGGCCAGGGCGATGGGGTAGCCCAGGGTCGGGCTCAGGGCCCCCGAGGTGACCTCCCCGACGACCTCGCCGTCCACGCTGATCGGGTAGTGGCCGCGGGCGGCGCGCCGGCCCTCGCCGCGCAGGCCCACGAGCGTGCGCTCCGTCCCGGCGGCCTTGCGGGCCTCGAGGGCGGCGCGGCCCACGAAGTCCTCCTCCTTCTTCAGGGAGACGACCCGGCCGAACCCGGCCTCGTAGGGGGTGAGCTCCCGGGTGAGCTCCTGGCCGTAGAGCGGCATCCCGGCCTCGAGGCGCAGGGAGTCGCGGCAGGCGAGCCCGCAGGGGATCAGGCCCTGGCCCTGACCGGCCTCCAGGAGCGCCGTCCACAGCGCCACGGCCCGGTCCACGGGCACGTAGAGCTCGAAGCCGTCCTCCCCGGTGTAGCCGGTGCGCGCGAGCAGCACGTCGATCCCGGCGACCGTGGCCGGCGCGGCGGCGTAGTACTTCAGGTCCGCGACCGGCTGCTGCTGCTCCGCGGGGACCAGCTCCTGCAGGATCGCCTGCGCGGCGGGCCCCTGGACGGCCACCAGGGCGGTGCCGTCGGACTCGTCGGTCACGGTGACGTCGAAGCCGTCGGCCCGCTCCTGGAGGGCGGCGAGCACGGCCGGGGCGTTGCCGGCGTTGGGCACCACCAGGTACTCGTGCACGGCCAGCCGGTAGCTGATCAGGTCGTCGATGATCCCGCCCTCGGGGGTGCAGATCAGGGAGTACTTGGCCCGGCCCACGGCGACGACGGCGAGGTTGCCGACCAGGGCCGTGTTCAGGAAGGTCGCCGCGTCCCGGCCGGTCACCCGGATCTCCCCCATGTGGGAGAGGTCGAACAGACCGGCGGCCGTGCGCACGGCACGGTGCTCGGCCAGCTCGGAGCCGTACTTCAGGGGCATGTCCCAGCCGCCGAAGTCGGTGAAGGACGCCCCCAGCGCGGCGTGCTCGTCGTGCAGGGCGGTGTGCCGGGAGGTGGTGCTGACGCTCATGTCGGTGCCTTTCGTGGCGGTGCGGGTCCGTGTGGCAGGGCGCTGCCGGATCAGTTCTCGAAGGCCTCGGGGGCCGGGCAGGAGCAGATCAGGTTGCGGTCCCCGGCCGCGCCGTCGATGCGGCCGACCGGCGGGAAGTACTTGTCCTGGCGCAGCTCCGGCACCGGGAAGGCGCCCTGCTCGCGGGGATAGCGGCGGTCCCAGTCGGTCGCGGACACGACCTCGGCGGTGTGCGGGGCGTGGCGCAGCGGGCTGTCCTCGGCGCTGAGCTCGCCGCGGGCGACCTGCTCGATCTCCTCGCGGATCGTGGTCATCGCGGTGATGAACCGGTCGATCTCGGCGAGGTCCTCGGACTCGGTCGGCTCCACCATCAGCGTCCCGGCCACCGGGAAGGACAGGGTCGGGGCGTGGAAGCCGAAGTCGATCAGCCGCTTGGCCACGTCCTCGGCGGTCACCTTGGTGCGGACCGTGAGCGCCCGCAGGTCCAGGATGCACTCGTGGGCGACCAGCCCGTTGTTGCCGGTGTACAGCACGGGGTAGTGCTCGTCCAGGGCGGTGGCGACGTAGTTCGCGGTCAGCAGCGCGGTCTGCGTGGCGCGGGTGAGGCCGTCGCCGCCCATCATCGCGATGTAGGCCCAGGAGATCGGCAGCACGCCGGCCGAGCCGAACATCGTGGCCGAGATCGGCGCGCCGGCCTCAGCGTCCGCCCCGGGGCGCGTGGCGTCACCGGGCAGGAAGGGGGCCAGGTGCGCCGCCACGGCCACGGGCCCGACGCCGGGCCCGCCGCCGCCGTGCGGGATGCAGAAGGTCTTGTGCAGGTTCAGGTGGGACACGTCCCCGCCGAACCGGCCCGGCTGGGCCAGACCGACCAGGGCGTTGAGGTTGGCCCCGTCGAGGTACACCTGGCCCCCGGCGGCGTGGACGGCGTCGCAGACCAGGCGCACGTCGGCGTCGTAGACCCCGTGCGTGGAGGGGTAGGTGATCATGATGGCGGCCAGCTGGTCGCGGTGGGCCTCGATCTTCGCGTCGAGGTCGGCGTGGTCGATCGTGCCGTCGGTGGCGGTCTTGACCACGACGACCTTCATGCCGGCCAGGACCGCGGACGCGGCGTTGGTGCCGTGCGCCGAGGCCGGGATGAGGCAGACGGTGCGCTGCTCCTCGCCGCGGGACCGGTGGTAGCCGCGGATGGCCAGCAGGCCCGCCAGCTCGCCCTGGGAGCCGGCGTTGGGCTGGAGGGACACGGCCGCGTAGCCGGTGATCTCCTGCAGGCGGCCCTCGAGGTCGGTGATCAGCTCGCGCCAGCCGGTGGTCTGGTGGGCCGGGGCCAGCGGGTGGATCGAGGCGAACTCGGGCCAGCTCATGGCGGCCATCTCGGCGGTGGCGTTGAGCTTCATGGTGCAGGAGCCCAGCGGGATCATCGTCCGGTCCAGGGCCAGGTCCCGGTTCTCCAGCCGCGTCAGGTAGCGCAGCATCTGCGTCTCGGAGCGGTGGGCGGAGAACACCGGGTGGGTGAGGAAGTCCGAGGTGCGCCGCAGCCCCGCGTCGAGCTCGAGGCCGCGCGGCCCGGCGGCGACCCGGTCGGCGGCCTCGGCCACGCCGAAGGCCTCGGCGACGAGCACGAGGTGCTGCTCCGTGGTCGTCTCGTCGCAGGAGATCCCCACGTGGTCGGCGTCGACGTGGCGCAGGTTCACGCCGCGGGACTCGGCCGCGCGGACCACCTGCTCGGCCCGCCCGGGGACCCGCACGGTGAGGGTGTCGAAGAACTGCTCCGCGACGAGCTCGTGGCCGGCGTCCTGCAGCACGGTGCCCAGGGTCCGGGCACGGTCGTGCACGCGCCGGGCGATGGCCTCCAGCCCCTCGGGGCCGTGGTACACGGCGTACATGCCGGCCACGACCGCGAGCAGCGCCTGGGCGGTGCAGATGTTGGAGGTGGCCTTCTCCCGGCGGATGTGCTGCTCGCGCGTCTGCAGCGCCAGGCGGTAGGCCGCCCGTCCCGTCGAGTCCTTCGAGACGCCCACCAGGCGGCCGGGCAGGTTCCGCTCCAGGCCGGAGCGCACCGCCATGTACGCCGCGTGCGGACCGCCGAAGAACAGGGGGACCCCGAGGCGCTGGGACGAGCCCACCGCGATGTCCGCGCCCTGCTCCCCGGGCGGGGTGACGAGCGTCAGGGCCAGCAGGTCGGCGGCGACCGTGACCATCGCCCCGCGCTCCTTGGCCTCGGCGATCACGGCGGCGTGGTCGACGACGCGCCCGGAGACCCCGGGCTGCTGCAGGACCACGCCGGTGATCTCGCCCTCGGGCAGTCCCGCCGTCAGATCGGCGACCTGCACGGGGAAGCCCAGCGCCTCCGCGCGGGCCAGCACCACGGCGAGGGTCTGCGGCAGCGTGTCGGCGTCGACGACGATCGCCCCGTTGCCGCGGGCCTTGTTGGCCCGGCGCATCAGCAGCACCGCCTCGACCACCGCCGTGGCCTCGTCCAGCAGCGAGGCGTTGGCCACCGGCAGCGCGGTGAGGTCGCCGACCATGGTCTGGAAGTTCAGCAGCGCCTCCAGCCGCCCCTGGGAGATCTCCGGCTGGTAGGGGGTGTAGGCGGTGTACCAGCCCGGGGACTCCAGCACGTTGCGCAGGATCACCGGGGGCGTGTGGGTGTCGTAGTAGCCCTGCCCGATCATCTGCACGGCCGTGGTGTTGCGGTCCGCGAAGGCGCGCAGCTGCTCGAGCACCTCCTGCTCGCTCAGCGCGGCGGGCAGCTCCAGCGGGGCGCTCTGCCGGATGTCGGCGGGCACGGCGGCGTCGGCCAGGTCGTCGAGGCTGGTGCGGCCCACGCGCTCGAGCATGGTCTGCACGTCGTCGGGGCGGGCGCCGATGTGCCGGTCGGCGAAGACCGTCGTGTCGGACGTGGTCGCGAGCTGGATCGTCATGAGGAACTCCCGGGTGCTGCACGCCAGGGTGGCGTGGATCGGTTCGAGTTCCTCCCCGCTCTGTCTGGGACCTGAGAGATTCCGCGGCCGTGGGGCCGCTTGCACCGTCGGTGAGTCCGGCGACGCGCGCCGGGCTGCTTTCCAGAGTTGCCGAACCGTGGTGGTACGGGGGCCTGAGAGTTTCCTGGGGAGGAATTGCTCCTACGGCGCCCGCCGGTCGGGGGACCGGCGGGACTCTCCCACCACGGTTCATGGGCGTCTTCTGCTCCCAGGATAGCCGGACCCGCGACGACGTGCCACCGTCACCCGGCCTTCCCGTCGCGCGGTGGCGCCGGGCGCCGGGAGCGGAAGGTCGTTGACCACGTGGTGCAGATCACATAAGATGTCTGACATCTTATGTGTCGGAATCGGCCTGCAGGAGTCGCTGCGGACGGGGACCTCCCGCCGCTCCCGTCCGGCGGATCCGGCGCCCCGGACCGGGAGCACCTCCCGGTCCGGACCGCCCTCAGCACGCCGACCGGAGGAGCCCCGCCGATGACCGCTCCGCGCACCCTGCTCGTGCTCGACGACGACCCCACCGGATCGCAGTGCGTCCACGACGTCGACGTCGTCCTCGAGCTCGACCCCGAGCCCGTCCTCGACGTCGTCCGCAACCCCGGGCGCACCTGCTTCGTGCTCACCAACAGCCGCGCCCGCCCGGAGGCCGAGGCCGTGGCGCTCAACACCGACCTCGTCCAGGCGGTGCTCGGCCGCCTCGCGGCCGAGGGTCTGCCCCTGCCCCACCTGGTCTCCCGCAGCGACTCCACCCTGCGCGGGCACGTCATCGCCGAGCCCACCGCCCTGGCGGACGTGCTGGCCCGGCACGGGGTGGCGGTCGACGGGTTCCTCTTCGCCCCGGCCATGATCGAGGCCGGGCGCTACACCGAGGCCGACGTCCACTACGCGGTCCTGCAGGGCCGCCCGATGCCCGTGGGGGAGACGGACTTCGCCGCGGACGCGACGTTCGGCTACTCCTCCTCGGACCTCAAGGACTTCCTCGTGGAGCGCTCGGGCGGGACGCTCGAGCGGGACGCGATCCTCTCGATCGGTCTCGACGCCATCCGCTCCGGGGGCGTGCCCGCCGTCGCGGAGATCCTGCGCCGGGCGCGGGACCGGGCCTGGGTGGTCGTCAACGCCACCGGCTACGCGGACCTCGACACCGTGGCGGAGGCCCTCGCGGTGCTGGAGGCCGAGGGCCGCACCTTCGTCACCCGGTGCGGGCCGTCCTTCGTGCGGCCCCTCGCCGGGCTCACCGGCTCGCGCGAGCTCGGCCCCGAGGACATCGTGGTGGGTCCCGGGCGCCTCCCGCACGGACTCGTGGCCGTCGGCTCCCACGTGGGGCTCACCAACCGCCAGCTCGCCGAGCTGCGGGACCGGCGGGACCTCTTCGAGGTCGAGCTGCACGTGCCCACCCTGCTCGACGACGAGGCCCGACCCGGCTACGTGGCCGACGCCGTCGCGCGGATCACCGACGCGCTCGAGGGCAGCGACGCGGTCGTGTGGACGAGCCGCGAGCTCGTGCGCACGGACGACCCCGAGGAGTCCCTGGCCATCGCCCGGTCGGTCTCCGACGCGCTCGTGGCGGTGGTGCACGGCGTGGCGCAGGCCCGCCCGGCGTGGGTCGTCGCCAAGGGCGGCATCACCTCCCACGAGGTGGCCCACCAGGGCCTCGGCATCCGGCGGGCCACCGTGGCCGGTCAGTTCTTCCCCGGGCAGATCTCCATGTTCCAGCCCACCGACGCCCCGGAGACCACGCGCGGCGGGCCCTACGTGGTCTTCCCCGGCAACGTGGGCGGGGAGAGCGCCCTCGCCGACGTCGTGGACGTCCTCGACCGGGCGGCCGGGCGCGCCCGGTCGCACGATCCCCGGGCCGGCCGGCCGGCCCCGCACGGATCCCCCCAGCACAGCACCGACCCCGAGGAGCACCTGTCATGAGCACACCGCCGTCCGTCGGCTTCCTGGGACTGGGCGCCATGGGCGCCCCCATGGCCCTCACCCTGGCCCGCGCCGGCTTCCCCGTCCGCGGCTTCGACGTCTCGCCCCGCGCGGGAGAGCTCGTGGGCGACGCCCTGGAGCTGCTGCCCGATCCCCGGGAGGCGGCGGCCGGAGCCGACGTCGTCGTCGTCATGGTCGCGACCGGGGCCCAGCTGCACGACGTGCTGTTCGGCGAGCGCGGCGTCGCCGACGCCCTGGGCCCGGACACGGTGCTGCTCGTGATGGCGACCGTCGGGCCCCAGGCCGTGGAGTCCTGCGTCCAGGGCCTGGAGGCCCGCGGGGTGCGGCGGATCGTCGACGCGCCGGTGTCCGGGGGAACGGCGCGCGCCGCCACCGGCGAGCTGCTCGTGATGGTCGGCGGCGCCGAGGAGGACGTCGCCGCCGTCCGGCCGCTGCTGGACGCGATGGCCGGCAACGCGCCGGTCGTCGGCCCCCGGGCGGGGGACGGGCAGCGCTTCAAGGTGGTCAACCAGCTGCTGTGCGGCGTGCACATCGCGGTGGCGGGCGAGGCGCTGGCCCTGGCGGAGTCCATGGGCCTGGACCCGGCGCAGTGCCTCGAGGTCCTCTCGACCGGGGCCGCCACGTCCTTCATGTTCGAGGACCGCGGCCCGCGGATGCTGCAGGGCGATCAGGCCGAGGTGCGCTCCGCGCTGGACATCTTCGTCAAGGACATGGGCCTGGTCACCGATGCGGCCCGGGCGGTCGCCCAGCCGGTGCCGCTCGCCGCGGCGGCCGAGCAGCTCTACATGCGCGGCCGCCGCGAGGGCCACGGCCGGCGCGACGACTCGGTGGTCTTCGACGTCCTCCGCTCCCGCTGACGGGAGGTCCGTGCCGGGCGGATCAGCTCCGGAGGGACCAGAACCGGCGGTCGCGGTCCCACTGCACCGTGCCGCCGTGGGCCTTGCGGAACTCCGCGAGGACCTCCTTGCTGATCCCGGTGTGCCCGTTCTCCAGGGTCCGGACCCACTCGGGGCCGAAGGTGCCGGGGATGTCCTGGACGGCCTGGTCCTGGGACAGCCGTCCCTCGGTCCGGATGCGGTCGATCATCCAGGTGGCGATGTCCTGTGCGCTCGTCATGCCCCGAGCCTACGCGGCCGCGCGGCCGGCGGAGCACGGCTCAGGCCAGGTGCACCACGGTGCGGGCGTCCGCGTCCCAGCGGCGCAGGGCCACCGCGCGCAGCGGCTCGGGGTGCGGGGCCAGGACGTCCAGCGCCGTGGCCACCTGCTCCGGGCGCATCCGGCGGGCCAGGGTGACGTGCGGCGTCCAGGCCCCGGGGTACGAGGTGCGCGCCTGGCCGGGGACGGCTCCCACGGCGGCGCAGACCCGCCGGTGCAGCTCGAGCAGCTCGGGGGTGGTCACCACCTGGCGGACCACCACGTAGCCGCCCCGGCCGGGGCCGAACAGCAGCACGCCCGCGCTCGCCAGCGGCAGGTCCACGAACCCGGCGGCCGCGGCGACGCGCTCGTCGATCCCCGGCACGGTCTCCGGGGCCAGGGAGGGGGCGGCCACCAGGGTGATGTGGGGGCGGTTGGACGGGGAGCGGTGCCGGCCCGAGCTGGGCAGTCCCGCCTCGGCCAGCCGCTCCCAGTCGGCGCGCACGGCCGCCTCGGCGTCCTCGCCGAGCAGCAGCTCCAGGCTGTGCACGGTCCACCTCCTCGCGCGTCGGCCGGCGGCCCCGCGGGGGCCGCTCCCGGTGGACGCGAGTCTAGCGGGGCGTCCGCCGCGCTTGCCTATACTGGCCGGACGGCAACGGGAGGATCTCCATGACCGACATCGCGATCCGCTTCGCGGGGGCCGGCAAGACGTACCCGGACGGGACCACGGCCGTCGAGGCCCTCGACCTCGAGATCCCCCGCGGGTCCCTCACCGTGTTCGTGGGCCCCTCCGGCTGCGGCAAGACCACCTCCCTGCGGATGATCAACCGCATGGTGGAGCCCACCTCCGGCACCGTCACCGTGGAGGGCCGGGACGTCACGTCCGTGCCCGCCCACGAGCTGCGCCGCTCCATGGGTTATGTCATGCAGCAGTCGGGCCTCCTGCCGCACCGGACCGTGGTGGACAACATCGCGACCGTCCCGCGGCTCAACGGCGTGCCGCGGAAGCAGGCGCGCGAGCGGGCCCGGGAGCTGCTCACCACCGTGGGGCTCGACGAGGTGCTGGGCGGCCGCTACCCCTCCCAGCTCTCGGGCGGTCAGCAGCAGCGCGTGGGCGTGGCCCGGGCGCTCGCCGCCGACCCTCCCGTCCTGCTGATGGACGAGCCGTTCTCCGCCGTGGACCCCGTGGTGCGCCAGGACCTGCAGCGCGAGCTGCTGGACCTCCAGCGCCGGCTGCACCGCACCATCGTGTTCGTCACCCACGACATCGACGAGGCGATCCTGCTCGGCAACAGGGTGGCCGTGTTCGCCACGGGCGGGCGGCTGGCGCAGTACGCCACGCCGGAGGAGCTGCTGCGCGCGCCCGCCGACGACTTCGTGGCGGACTTCGTGGGCCGGGACCGCGGCTTCCGCTCCCTGACCTTCGACTCGGCCCACGACATCCCCGTGCACCCGGTGGCCACCCTGCGCCCGGACGGCACCCAGGGCGTGGCCGGCACCGGGGACGGGCCCGTCCCCGACGGCTGGACGCTGCGGATCGACGACGACGGCGCCCCCCGCGGCTGGGTGCGACCCGGCGCGGAGGACGACCCCGTGGTCGGCGGCACCCTGCACCGGCCCGGCAGCTCCCTGCGCAGCGCCCTGGACGCGGCCCTGTCCTCGCCGTCGGGCCTCGCCGTGGTCGTCGACGACGCCGGCCGGGCGGTCGGGATCATGCAGCCGGGGGAGATCATCGCGGCCATCGAGGACGCGCGGCTCGGCGGGCGGACGCCCCGGTGACCTGGACGAGCCGGAACTGGCCCTACGTCCTGGAGCTCACGGGCACGCACCTCGTGCAGTCGGTGCTGCCCCTGCTGATCGGCGCCCTGATCGCGGTCCCGGTGGCCCGGCTCGCGGCCCGCAACCGCACGCTGCGCCCGGTGCTCGTCACGGGCTCCTCCCTGCTCTACACGATCCCGTCCCTGACCCTGTTCGTGGTGCTGCCCCTGCTCCTCGGCACGCAGATCACCTCGGTGGTGAACGTGGTGGTCGCCCTGACCGTCTACGTGGTCGCCATCCTGGTGCGCTCCTCGGTGGACGCCTTCGAGTCCGTGGACCGGGACGTCCTGCAGGCCTCCACGGCGATGGGCTACCGGCCGCTGCGGCGCTTCTTCGCGGTGGAGCTGCCGCTCGCGGTGCCCGTGCTGGTCGCCGGGCTGCGGGTCGCCTCCGTCAGCAACATCTCCATGGTCAGCGTGGGCGCCGTGATCGGCGTGCAGTCGCTCGGCACCCTGTTCACCGACGGGCTGCGCCGGTCCATCCTCGAGGAGATCGTGGTGGGCATCATCCTGACCGTGGTCCTGGCGGTGCTCCTCGACCTCGTGCTGCGCGGGGCCGGCCACGCGCTGACCCGGTGGCAGCGGGCGGGCGCGGCCCCGGTCCCGCGCGTGCGGAGAGGGGCGCTCGCATGAGCCTCGTGGGGACCGCCGCGGCGTGGCTGACCGATCCGGCGAACTGGTCCGGGGCCGGCGGCATCCCCGCCCGGCTGCTGGAGCACCTGACGTACAGCGGCGTGACGATGGCCGTGGCCCTGGCCGTGGCCGTCCCGCTGGGCCTGTGGGTGGGGCACACGGGGCGCGGCTCCGGCGTCGTCGTCGGCCTGGCCGGTGCGCTGCGCGCCCTGCCCACGCTCGGCCTGCTCACCCTCTTCACCCTGCTGCTCGGGCTCGGGCTGGTGCCGCCGATCATCGCGCTCGTCCTGCTCGCCGTCCCCCCGATCCTCTCCGGGACCTACGCCGGGGTCGCGAACGTCTCCCCGGCGCTCAAGGACGCCGGGGCGGCCATGGGGATGACCGGGCGCCAGGTGCTGACCCGCGTCGAGGTGCCCAACGCCCTGCCCGTGATCCTGGGCGGGATCCGCAACGCCGCCCTGCAGGTCGTGGCGACCGTGACCGTGGTCGCCTACATCAACCTCGGCGGCCTCGGCCGCTACCTCATCGACGGCCTCGCCGTGCGCGACTACGACCGGATGCTGGGCTCCGTGGTGCTCGTGGCGGTCCTGGCGCTCGCCGTGGACGCCGTCCTGGCGCTGGCCCAGCGGCTGTCCACCTCCCCGGGGCTGCGCCTCGCCGCCCCCTGATCCGCAGCCGGGCCCGCCCCGGCGCCCCCGACCCACCGCCGTCCCGTGCCACCGACCGACAGGAGATCCACCATGACCACCGCTGCCGTGCTCCGCCGCCGCGCCACCGCACCCGCCCTGGGCGCCGCCCTGCTGCTGGGGCTGACCGCCTGCGGCGGCGGGGACCCCCTCGCCGAGGGGGACGGGTCCGCGACCACGTCCCCGGAGACCGTCACCGTGGGCTCCGCCGACTTCCCGGAGAGCCAGATCGTGGCCGAGCTCTACGCCGGGGCCCTCGAGTCCGCCGGGGTCGCCACGGAGACGTCGCTGGGCATCGGGGCCCGCGAGGCCTACGTGGGGGCCGTGCAGGACGGGTCCGTGGACGTGGTCCCGGACTACTCCGGCAACCTCCTGCTCTTCGCGGACCCGGAGGCGACGGCGAGCTCGGCCGAGGAGATCATGGCGGCCCTGCCGGACGCGCTGCCCGAGGGCCTGACCGTGCTGGAGGCCTCCGGGGCGGAGAACAAGGACGCCATGGTGGTCACCTCCGGGACCGCCGAGCAGTACGGGCTCACCAGCATCGCGGACCTGGCCGAGGTGTGCGGGGAGCTGGTGGTCGCGGGCCCGCCCGAGTTCGCCGAGCGCGCCTACGGCCTCGACGGCCTGGAGGAAAAGTACGGCTGCGTGCCGCAGTCCTTCGAGCCGATCAACGACGGCGGCGGCCCGCTCACCGTCCAGGCGCTGCTGGACGGCGACGTGGACGTCGCCGACATCTTCACGACCACCCCGGCGATCGTCGACAACGACCTCGTGGTGCTGGAGGACCCGGAGAACAACTTCATCGCCCAGCAGGTCCTGCCGCTGGCCGCGGCGGACCGGCTGCCCCAGGAGGCGGTGGACGCGCTGAACGAGCTGTCCGGGAAGCTCACCACGGAGGACCTCATCGAGCTGAACCGTCAGGTCAGCGGAGAGGACCAGGTCAGCCCCGCCGACGCCGCGCAGGAGTGGCTCTCCGCCAACGGGTACTGAGTCCGGTCGCGGCGCCGCGTCCCGGGCCCGGCGGTCCCGGGA